>JBNKPX010000010.1:0-50688 GCA_050295575.1 Gammaproteobacteria bacterium
CTGCCGCCCTGTTCCTGACATTGATCAAGCGGCAATTTAACCCATAGTAGCCCTGAGTTTTTACTCAGAGTAAAATCAAGCAGTAACTTTAGCAGTGAATAAATAATATAAGCTCCCACCAATTGAAAAGGAAATTACTCTTAAGCTATTCGGTTAGAGCGTAGGTTAAAGGGACAGGAGGAACATGAAAATTATTCCCATGTACCTCCTCCCCCTGTTATTAATGTTGCTTCGCAAGAAAATTTTTATGGTAAGCTTTTTTGAGTTAAGAGAGGTTCTATTATGACGACTAAAGTTTTTGTTGATGGCCAGGAAGGTACAACGGGTTTGCAGATACACGAACGTTTGCAAGGACGCTCGGATTTGGAAATTCTCACCATTGATCCTGCACTTCGTAAAGATATCGCTGAAAGAAAAAAACTGCTGAACGCTGCTGACATTGTCTTTTTGTGTTTGCCGGATTCAGCTGCCATGGAAAGTGTTACCCTCATTGAAAATGATAACACTTGTGTCATTGATGCCAGCACAGCACATCGCACCAACCCAGATTGGGTTTATGGTTTAGCGGAAGTAAAGCCAGAACAACGCGACCTGATTAAGAACAGCAAACGTATTGCAAACCCGGGTTGTTATGCCACGGGCTTTGTTTTAGCTGTGGCTCCTTTAGTTCAAGCCGGTGTGGTAAAAGCAGATTCTGATTTTGTGTGTCATGCAATTACTGGATATTCTGGTGGAGGAAAAAAATTAATCGCTTTACATGAAGAAACAGAACATTTGACTCGCGATGCAGGAAGTTCTCCTCGCATGAATGCTCCCCGTGCCTATGGCCTGGGTTTGCAGCATAAGCATTTGCCTGAAATGACTTTGGTCTCTGGCATTAAAAAAGAACCTCACTTTAATCCTGTTGTGGGTCCTTACTACAAAGGCATGGCGGTGAACGTTCCGATTTTGCCTGGCCAATTGACGAGCGATATTTCTGCTCAAGAAATACAAGAGGTCATGGAAAAACATTACGAGGGTCAGGAATTTGTAAATGTTTTACCTTACGAAGAAAACCCCGCTCTGGATGGTGGCTTTTTAGACGCTACAGTTTGTAACGACACCAACCGTGCAGATGTACATGTGTTTGGCCAAAAAGGTCATTTGCAAGTGACCGTGGTCCTGGACAACCTGGGTAAGGGTGCCAGTGGCGCTGCGGTTCAGAATATGAATATCGTTATGGGTGTTGATGAAAAGACGGGACTTGAGAGCTAAGTTCCTTCGCTCGCTTTTTTAAAAACATTAAAGACTGGTGTTCGAATCATCGGTCTTTTTTCATCTGATAGCGGGGCTTCAGGTCAGGTCTTTGATTTTTGATCAGGATTCTTTTCAATAATGTAGGTCGGATAAGCAAAGCGCCATCCGACATAAACAATACAAGCACATTGCCAAACTCAAAAGTAAGTCAATGTTGGAAGGCGTCGTTCCTCCTTACCTCGTTCCCATTCTCGGTAACTGCTCCTTGCGTTACTCTTTCGAGTAGACAGGAGACTCCCCTGACCGTAGGTCGATGTTTGTTTTATCTGTTGCCGCCTGTTTTCACGGCGGTGCCACAATATCTCAACCATAATCAAAGTTGTACTCCTGCCCCTCACAGAACCGGACAAGCGGATTTCCCATACATCCGGCTCCTCGGTAAAGCATTCAGTAAGCCTCCACACTACAAAACGGATTCAGGTCTTTGCGGATGATAGGAACTGGCCATTTAACCTGCTTCAATGCCTGTTCAAAGGCCTTCCAGGTGTATGCCTTGCGTTGGCTTTTACGGTTCAGCCATTTAAACAGAATGCGTTTAGTGCGATAGACATAGTAATGACACCTTTCCAAATTATCCGTAATGGCGTAATAGCTCAGGTGACCCACCACTCGGCTTCTAGCTTGCCTGAGCATTTCTCCCTTTCGCAATATCCCGTGCTTTTTGGTTGCCCATTCCGTGAACTTGCACAGACTTTGCCCCAGTTTCTTTCGGCTGGTGCGGCGTTTGACCTTGAAGTACCCCTCTCGGGTTTTCCCACAGTAGTGGGTGAAGCCCAAAAAGCTAAACTCTTTTGGTTTCTCGCCACGTTTGTACGCCGTTTCTCGGGCAAAGCGTCCGAATTCCATGCAATGAGTTTTCTCTTCGGCCAGGCTCAGTCCAAATGCTTCGAGCCTTTTACCTAACTTCTGTCGAAAATTCCATGCATCATCCGAATACTGGAAGCAAGCCAGAAAGTCATCGGCATAACGGAAGTAGTATGCTTCACCGCGACTTTGCTTGCGCACTCTTTGACTGAACCACAGGTCCAGTACATAGTGCAGGTAGATATTCGACAACAATGGCGACAATATCGAGCCTTGCGGGGTTCCTTTATCCGCCGCTCTTGTCAGTCCGTCTTCCATGATCCCACTCTTCAGCATCCGTATGATCAGCCTGACGACTCGTTTGTCTGCAATTTTATGCCGCAGAAACTTGATCAGCCATGCGTGATTAACTTCATCAAAGAAGCCTTTTATATCGGCTTCTACTACGTGACTGACCCGCTTCTGCTGGATCGTCCTACCGAGGGCATCCAGACATTTGTGCTGGTTGCATCCCGGCCGGTATCCATAGCTGCTGTCTTCAAATACGGACTCAAAGATCGGTTCCAGTACCCGTTTAACCGCCAGTTCAACAATCTTGTCTTCCAGATTGCTGATACCCAGCGGCCTCCCTTTAGCACTGCCCGGTTTGGGAATATAACTGCGACGTTTTGGACCAGGTCTATACCCATTCCGTTTAAGCCGCGCCGACAACTCCCGCAGGTTTTCTTCGAGTTGAGCCCCATATTCGTCTTTTGTTACACCATCCACGCCAGACGCTTTTCTTGCGCCCAGTGTTTCGTAGCAGGCGCGCAAGTTATCACCATCGCAGATGTGATGATACAGACTGGAAAATACCAACTGCGGTTCCTTGCGTGCCTTTTCACCTATCCGTGTCAGATTTGTTGCCATCGTTTTATCACTCTTCGCATAGTGTTAATGTTTCCTCTTTCACGGTCACTTCACCGTGGAAACCTTCGCTCGGCGTGGATTAGACGCTTCTTCGCTAGACCATTGCGGCTCTCCGGTTCCCATCACTTGCGACGCGGCCATCCCACGCCCTCTTTTTACATTGGACGCAGTACTCGGATACTTGCGTTGCGCATTTCTCCAAGAGCCCTTGCTCGTCGCTTGCCTGGCTACTTGCCTATCGTTGTACTGCTCGATGCTGTCTGAGACCCCGGGGAGGTGATTTTGCACTCGTCTTTATTGCGCGTATCACTTGGCCTGCGCCCTTGCCGATAGGATCGGCCCATTCCCAAAATATGGAGCTTCTCCGAGCTATGTGTCAGATTCAGGGCTACACCCTTCACCTCGCTGTACTCGCTTTTCCTTCTTTCTGGAAAATAATGTATTTTCCTTTCAGTCGTTACACTACTGAGCGGTTGACTAGACCCTACTCAGGAGGGCTTGTCCGGCTACGCCGGTTTCCCTCTCGATAGGCAACCATTTCCAGGTTACCCGACAATTGCATCCTGCATTGTTCTACCTTCGCTCATCCTTGAGCTCGCACCACCTACGTCCTTGTAGGCGTCTGCGTGGGAATGCATATAGAATCTGACTAAGTTTAGGTTTCACACGCTGAATACTTTTCGAGCTCTGTAGTTTGGTCGTGCCCGCGTGCGAGCCCCCTTTTTTGCTTGTCCAAAAAAAGTGGCGAAAAAACAAAATTGCCTGGAGCAATTTTGAACAACTCTGCTGGCCCGAAGGGTGGAGGGCTGGATGCCCGGAATAACGACATCCCAATTGAGCGGCCTGCGGCTTCCCAAAAATCAAGCCATTTTGCAGCGCACTGACAGACTCGCATCCATGCTCGAGTGTCCTCAGCAGACGTCCATGTCCGCTGACACTACAAAATGACTCAATTTTTAGCACTCAATAAGGAGGATAAAAAACCCAGCGATTTCAAACTGAGCTTGAAATCTTCATAACGGAAAAAATTTGAATCGGGATATATGGATTTTAATTCTATGATTCCTTGACTGCCAAATATGACGCCAGACTCTGCGCACGAACTCATAAGAGACATTAGTTTTTTTGCTGATTTGGCTGATGTCAACCCCAAAGCAGACCCTAATTAAGTAAACTGAACTTGGTATTTCTCTGGTTACACAAAGGTTTGACAATTGAAGGCAAGTAATTTACAAAGTGTATAAATACCAAAAAATCAGATAGATACAACGCACCCACTAACTATTTTAGACAGGAGCAGTATCAATCAAAAAGACTAAGGATGTTCCTCCATGGCCAATGCTCCAGGACAAATGCAAGGATATACGTTGCAGTTGCAACGGGCATTGCTATATCTATTGAAAGGTGAGCCAGGCTCGAGTGTCTGCGTGGAAGTAATTGGTGATGTCGGCAAACAAACACAAAATGAGACCATTGCAGAAGAAGACAAGTCATCTCTTTCAGGAAACCCCGTCACTAATAAATCTACCGACCTCTGGAAGACATTTTATAACTGGATAAAAATGGTAGAGGACGGCATAGTCCGTACAGTTAATACGACATTCATACTTTATACCAATCAAGCCGGTAAAAAGGCGCTGGTTGACCAAATCAGCGAGGCAGGCAGCAAAAAGGAAGTGGAGAATGTGTTTAAGGAGGTGGAGAAACTGTTAGGCGCAATAGGTAAAGAACATGATATCTATGAGTATCTATCATATGTCGTTTTAAAAAAAGATATTTTCGAGGCAATAATTCAGAAATTTGGTTTCTTCATCGGTAGCAACACCGGAGCCCAAGAAGTAAAGGACGATTTAGATAATAAATTCCTTCCTACAGGACAGATAGACTTTATCCATGAAGAGCTTCTCGGATGGGTCACAAATACGATAATGGATTTGATAGCTGCAAAGCAACCGCCCGTTATCACTCATGATAATTTTAAGAATAGATTCCAGGTAATCTTCGAAAGAGCTAGAAGTAAAGAGCTTCTGGATTTTACGAGGGAGCTGACAAAAACAGATGCGGATGTTGTAGAAGAGCTAAAAACGTTTCCATACTATCTTCGACAGCTCGCTATCATTGGCTTAGATGATGACGATCAAGTCAAAGCGGTGTCTGATTTTCTTCGATCAAATGTAAATATAGGTAAATGGATTGAGGATGAAATCATAGATGAGAAAATGGCAGACGATTTCGAAGAAAAATTAAAGACCTTCTGGAAAAACAAGAAAAAGCAAATAGGAATAACGAACAAGAATGTCAGCCCTGAGGAAAGGGGAGTTATTATTTACTCAGAATGCATGTCGCGACAGGAAAAAATTGGAAATCAGTCACCCCCTGCACCAACTATTCCGGGCACTTACCATAATCTGTCAAATGACAATGAGATAGGCTGGCATGAATTATGGAAAAAGCTTTTAAAAAAATAAGGAAATCAAAATGGCAAGAATATCCGAAGAAGTAAGAAACTGGAATACCCCGATACTCGGATCATATCTGCTTTGGCGTTTTTCACATGGGTTTGCCAATCACCATAAGTTTGGTGAGTCGCCTATCATATTATATCATTTTATTGCCTCGTCAATCCTGACGAGCTCGAGACTAATCCAGCCTGTAAGCGACAAAAGAGAAGGATTGGCTTCGTATGTAAAAAGTTTTAATGATAAAAAAGATATAGATTTACTGCTTTCAATACAAGATAGAATAGAAGCGACAAAACAATACACTTTGTCGGCGCTTGACCTTGGAATTCGACAAAGACTTTTTGTCCTAGATTCGGAAGATGCGCGGCTCTATCCGCGTGAGGTCAAGAAGAAAGCCACTAAAGGAAGGGCGTTGAATCCAGAAGCGAAGTCATTAGGAAAAAAAGCAGAAATATTAGGCAAATGGTTTTCAAAGCATGAATTACCCCAAGTTGCTTCGATGTTAAAGGTGGTGCTGTAAGTGAATATACAAATAAGGAAGCTTATAATTTGGCCGAGGAAGACAGATTATCCACCCAGAGAAGTCTCCTTCGAACTCAATAAGGTCAACGTTATAACGGGAGGATCTCGTACGGGCAAGTCAGCCATAATTCCCATTATTGATTATTGCCTAGCATCGAGGTCATGTAGCATTCCAATCGATACGATTAGAGATCATGCAGCGTGGTATGGCGTTGTAATTCAAATTGGAGATGAACAAGCTTTAATAGCAAGACGGGTTCCAAAAGGAAATAAACCTTCAACTGATTTCTATTATGAACGCTCGATGAGGGCCACAATCCCCGTAACCATTGAAACACGCAATACTTCATTTGAGACCGTAAAACAGTCTCTGAATGAAATTGCTTTGCTTCCATATTTTAGTATTGATGAAAATGAAGAGAACCCAAGTGGTTTTAAGTCACGACTTAGTTTTAGAGACTTGATGGCATTTGTTTTTCAAACTCAAGACATTGTCGCCAATCAGAATATTCTTTTTTACAAAACACATGCCCATGAACATAGAGAAAAACTAAGAACATGGTTTCCATTTATTCTAGGCGCGATATCAATTGATGTTCTTAAGGCTCGTCAAAGATTATCTGTTCTGGAGAGAAAATTATTTCATTTGCAGAGAGAGTATGAAAAAGAAAAATCAGTTTCGGAACAATGGAAAGCAAATATTTTTGGGCACTTGAGGTCTGCTGTTGATTACGGAATTCTTGAAGGTGGATTCTCAGAAGGTGATGATCCAGAAACTTTGCTCCAAATTGGAAAGGAGTTAATTGACAGCAATCCGGATAAACCCACCGTTTCTACCGAGACGGTTAATGAGTCCAACCGCCAGATATTCGAAGCCGAACAGGAAGATAACCGGTTTGCGGGCCAGATAGCAAGGATAAGGCAAAGGTTGGACGAAGTTAAGAAGCTTAAAGATGGATTCTCCGGATATGGTGAAGTGCTTCGAAAAAGAACAAATAGATTGCATATTTCAAAGTGGCTTTCCGATATTAGTCAGGATGTGGAATTGTGCCCCATATGTGGTCATACAGAACATCCGAATGCCTTCGCTGAAATCTCAAAAATATCTAAAGTCCTTGAAGGTTATGAAGCGGAGGCAAATAAATTTCAGGAAATCCCTACGACCTTTGATAGGGAAGAAGAAAGACTAAAGCAAGATTTAGAGGATGTTTTAGAGGACTGGAAGGCAAACAGAGAACGATATGATTGGCTGGTATCTCAAAATGAGACCGCCAAAAAGGAGTTTTATACAAATAAGGAGATGTACAAGTTCCTAGGGCATTTCAAAGCATCGCTGGAAAGATTTGAAAAGATCATTGAAGGTGGAGAGCTGGAAAATCAGATAGCCGCACTACAGGAAGAATACGACAAGCTAAAGCCGTTAGTGAATGAGAAAAACATACAGAAGCGGATCTATACTGCTACAGAAACGATCTCTCAGACAATGCTAACATATCTGAAAGAGCTTGATGTAGAAGATAAATATCGGCAACGACGCCCAGAAATAAATATTAAGGAGCTTGCAATCAGGGTCATGGGAAATGAGGGGGACTGGCATTTCCTTTCAGAGGTGGGAAGCGCATCAAACTGGGTGTCTTTTCACATAGCGGCAATGTGTGCATTTCAAGAATTTTTTGCATCATTGTCCCATTCCAGTGTTCCTAGCTTTGTTATTTTCGATCAACCCAGTCAAGTCTATTTTCCAAAGGTAAGCAGGCAAGAAAGCAATGACGATAGGAAGGACTTCCGAGAGGAATATAAGGACGAAGACTTAGATGCCGTTAAGAAAATTTTTTCTGCGCTGTCAAAGTCAATAAGTCAGGAAAAGGTGACATGGCAATTCATAGTTTTGGATCACGCTGATAGCGACGTTTACGGCGATGTTGAAAACGTTCATGAAGTTGAGATTTGGAGAGATGGCAAAAAACTAATACCAGAATATTGGTACGTGCAACCATTATAGATATAAAGATGGCAAAACCCGGGGCAGAGAGCAATACTTTCTTATATTAGCTGATATTGCTCTCTGACCCGGATTTTTGTAAGCGACCAGCTTAACGGCTACCATGAAAGACGAAGTAGATGGCTTTGTTAATCGTGGATTTTTTGCCTCACTTCGTGAGTCGAAAAAATAGCTTAGTGCCTATTGACTAGCTGGGGCTCATATGTTTTGGGCAATGTGTTTTCACCCAAAGTACTTCAGAATACTTTCCCCATAAGCTTGTAACATATTACGAAAAACCTCTCTAAACTTAACAAGAGATAGCTTGGGCTCCCAATTTTCTGGATTTACGCATATTTGTTCTTTCCATATTCGCATGGCACGGTAAACATCCGCATCGCTAAAAGTGCTCATGTCAAATAGCATAACCTCTCCACTTCCGGCAGCCAGTAAAAACGGACCTTCTCCTGGTCCGATTTCCGTTCTATATTTCGCTCGTATTTGGCTAGCCCTGACGTAGTCATACTTGTCCAACATTTCACTGCAAGTCTCAATCTTAAGCTCTTTTTCGATCGGCCAATACGTGGGTAAAAGGTCGAGATGGTCAGGATAACTTTTCGTGTTTTCTAGCGTGGCCATGTAAGCTTCGCAAGCTGCCAAATACCTATTGTGTTGCATTGGTGTGATTGGTTTCGCATTGAAAATAACAAACCCTTTCACTCGAAATCTATCATCAGGGGCATCTGGTCTAACAAGTAGAGAACGAGTGGCTATTCGATCGCTCGGTAACGACTTAGCAGACGAACCAACAAAGATGGACGAACAACCAGTGACAATTATTGCTGCTAGAATGGCAACTAAGAAGACAATAAGCTTTGTTACGATCATAATTTCAACCTCCTTTATTTTCTTTCCCTTTTTTGAAGATCGCGGCAATTCCGTTGGCTCCACCGATAATAATCACTGACAAAATACTAATAGCACCTGCATTAAGTGGATGCATTATGTAAGCGAGAAGCAGCACAATAATCACACCTATTGATGTAGCAATGCCGTATTCATTCACTTTGACATCCTCAGTTCGCTGCCCAACACTCGAAATGGGCCGCAACTTGCGGCCTATCACGGGAAATTAAAGACGATTTTAGAGCATGTTTTTGACCATTTTTCATTATTATTCCCTCACAATTTCAGAAACTTAGCATATTCATTTCCCAGATTCCATCGAAACGAGTGTTCCAGGATAGACCGCAAGTTTCCGGATATTGAACCCGTAACCCGGAATTCTAGGTTGGAAAAGGAGGAACGACGCCTTCCAATGGCACTTACCGGGTCGGACCTAAGTAAACGATTGTTTTTAATCATATTTCATCCAAAAACAATAGTTTATTCATGCTTAAACTGCCCATTTCACTATCAAAATCAACACTGTAATGCGCTGGCGTTTCTTGAAAAACATGCTTTTCATCTATAGCAACTTTTCTCTTTTAATTGCCCTGTACCCAAGCAAGGCATGCACTTCATCAACGAAGTGCTTTATTGCCTACTACCACCAAGCTTTCAAAACTTTAGTAAGAATTTTTTTTTGGCAGCGGTGGGTTATGTGTCAGATATAACCCGGTAGAAAATATCGATTAGCTCGGGGCTTGAGATTTTTCCTTAAAGTTTGTTTTTTCTCTGTCAAATGGACGCTTTAAGGGTTAAATGACAGATTTATACAAGCAATAAGCCCATAGAATCAGAGAGTTACTTAGGTCCGACCCGGTTTAGGTGGGCCGTTTGAGATGGTAATTTTTTGGGGGCCTGTAAATGTGAATATCACACAAATTCAGCGTGCTTCATTCACTGATATATCAAATCATTCAGCTTAGCATATAGCCCTCAAGGATCCGATATGGACACCAAGAAAAAGTCTCCCGGCAAGGATGCCAGAGGCGAGATTACATTGAAGTTACGGTAAATATTCAGTTGGAAATCGATAGGCCTTATACGTTATAGAAAACCTGAAAAGAATAACAGTAAACTGGAATTAAATATGACAGGGCATTTAGTAACTGGAAGACAGGGAGATATAGTTCTTGATGCCACATCTGTAAGCAGAAAGCATGCGTCTATTTACGTCAGCAAAAATGCATACAGCAACTATTGGACCTGGAAGAAGAAATTTCGAGTTTTATCATAGACGGACAAACTCATTGAGCGAGGTGACAGATCATTAATTTTCGCTAACTTACAGTAGTTCATACCCGATCTGACAGCTACCGGTTTTTGAAGTGACAGTCAGGTCAAATTTAGTTTAATAATTTTTTTTGCTGTTGATGAGTGTGTACAAATTCAGATGACATCTGGTAGTTTCAGGAAGTAGTTCTGATTCGTTCTGACAGCAGACATTCATATTGTGCGCTCAATAGGCAAGTAGGTGCCAATACCAGTCATTGAGCATCCCTGATTCTGCGAGGACACCCCGAAATTTCCCTCCAAGAATTAGTACTTTACTGTGTCCCGATTTATTTGAAATGCATATCGAGACATGGGGTCTCGTTATATAGCAGTTAACCGACAACATGAACGAGGTAACTGAAGCTCGAAAATCGTACTTTTTCAGTAACCTTTCTCAGGTAGAGAAACCTGAGGATTTATAACCTAAACTGGAGATAATTGGCATGGGAAAAAAGAGCAACAAAAACGAAATTCAAACTCATGAAGATGGCAAGCAACCACTATGCACAATACCAGAAATGCCGCTTCGAAGTCTAAATGAAAGCATAAGTGATAGACGCGCATCGCTTATTCGTATTGCTGAGAAAAAGTGGGTCAACGGCACAGTGCTGCACTATTGTTTTCTTGATGAACCTTCAACATGGCGCGGAGGTGATGATCAAAAGGATGCTGTCCGCAATGCCTTTTCAGAATGGAAACAGTTGGGTATTGGTTTGGAATTTTCAGAGGTTTCAGATCCAAACGATGCTGAAATACGCATCGGATTTAATCAGAATGATGGCTCTTGGTCATACGTTGGCCGAGACAATGTAGATTACGCTACTGATCCTGACGAACGTACAATGAACTTTGGCTGGGATTTGACTACAGATTATGGACACGATACTGCCTCGCATGAAATAGGTCATGCGATTGGGTTTTCACATGAGCACCAAAATCCAAAATCCGGAATTCAGTGGGATAAGCAAGCGGTTATCGACTATTTTTCCGGGTCACCCAATTATTGGTCAGAGGAGCAAACGCGACACAATATCCTTCGAAAACTGAGCGCGAACGAAACAGATGGGTCGGACTGGGACAAAAACTCCATCATGCATTACCAGTTTCCTGGCGGACTAATTATAAAACCAGAAGAATATCAGGATAACCCTCTGATTCCGGATCCTGGTTTATCGCCTGCTGATATTGTTGAGGCATTGCGTTTTTATCCAGGTTTGGAAGCTAACCTACCTGAACTTCGGCCATGGGAATCCCATCGCATTCGTATTGATGCTGGCGAACAGATAGACTTCGTAATCAAACCGAAGTATAGCCGTGAGTATACCATGCAGACCTTTGGAAGAATGGATACCGTAATGGTTCTGTTTGAAGAGATCAGAGGCGAAAATGTCTACTACGATGGTGATGACGACAGCGGAACATCACTAAACGCTAAAATAACTGCCCGTTTAGTGCGGGGGCGTAGATATGTACTGCGTATAAGGCTGTACTACGCCGAACAGAAAGGTGAAGGCGCATTGATGATGTGGTAATGCTGACAAGCCTAGTTTTAATCTCGGGAAATCGGGGCAGATCACAGAATATTCTAATATTAGAGTGAATTGTGATCTAACCCCGGATTGTTTAATATCATGGCAATTTTCTACTTAGAATATAGTCAAATCGCTTATCACCAATAAAAAAAGACCATTTGATTTTGTCGAAATCATCAGTCGGTGTAAGCATCATGGTGCCCTTTGACTTATGGTATGGGTGATCAAATAGATCTCTTTTGTCTGAATAGGCGAACGATTGAAAATGTAGTTCAGACCCTGACCAACTAACATCGTTATACAAGTAATTCCAGTTTTCATCGTTTTCATGGAAGACTCTGTATCTTGCATCGGCATCCATATTGACTTCAATTTGAACTATTCCCTTCTCATCTGCCCACTTACCGGCATACCTCTCGATATTGGGGCTGTTAGGAATCCAAGGAGCGGGAGTGAAATCACTTTTTTCAAATGCAGTCCGTTTAGAACTTTCTTCCTTTGATTCTTTGTAGAGAAAACACAGAGGTGATATACGGCTAACCTTAATGTAAGAAAACTTCAGTAAATTGCCTCCCACTTTCTGTCCGAGAACCATCTCATTTTCACTTATTGATATTAGACTTAGCTCTTGAATCTCGCCGTTTGAGTCAAGGCGTATGTTTTTTCCATCATTGCTGATCGTGTATGTGGATGGCTCGGTATCATCAGACCATTTCTTTCTGCAATTGAATGAATATAAATTGCTTTTCCCATCCTTTGTAAATTCAGCAACATTGGCAATTCCATTGCGAAGAGGCAGCATTGCCCATATACCAACAATTGAAGGCTTTGTTTCATTTCCGTACTTGAAATTCCTATTGGGTACGGTTGAACAAGATGCGAGTGATATCGCAAACACAAAGGCGAGAATCCTTTTTTTCATTTTGTCTCCAGATTCGTTTGAATATTCAGCAGGTTTGTGGGCTAACGACCATGGGCTGAGGGTCAGGTCTTTGATTTTTGATCAAGATTTTTTTCAATAATGTAGTCCACTGTTCTGTTTCCTAAATGTCCGCCCCCTTTAAATGCCTAATGGATTGTTGGAGCAAAGTAAGGAAAACCCTGGGCAGAGCAATCTTTTTCGGACAATCTTTTTCGGACACCCTCTTTTTGAAGCTTGATACTACTATAGATCAACGGTAACTAAAAACTCATCGACTCATCGAAAGGAACTCATCATGCCGAAAGCCCAGAAGAATCAGGTTTCTGTCGCTCTTACGCCTGTGCCACAACTACGGAATAAATGCGCATTTTTTAAAATGTGTCACCATTAATCTTGATTCATGATTCAAATTCAGGTTCCATACCATCCCTCAATTGAAAAAGGCTGGAGAAATCTAAATGGGACTGTTTGACATGCTTGGTGGCGAATTCATCGACATCATCGAGTGGACCGACGATTCAAATAATACGCTGGTTTACCGCTTTGAGCGCTATCAGAACGAAATAAAAAATGGAGCAAAACTCACGGTTCGAGAAGGACAGATGGCCGTCTTCATCAACGAAGGCCAAATCGCTGACGTCTTCAGCCCTGGCATGTATGAACTCACTACAGAAAACCTGCCGATCCTTTCCACTATCAAGGGCTGGGTTCATGGATTTAACAGCCCCTTTAAAGCCGAAGTCTACTTTATCAGCACCCGCAACATTACCGATCAGAAATGGGGCACCAAAAGTCCAATCACGCTCTCCGACCCACGCTTCGGCATGCTCGAAATTCGCGCCTTCGGAACCTATGTAATCCGGGTAATAGATGCGCCTCTCTTCATTCGCGAAATCGTCGGAACTGATGGACATTTCACCTCGGATGAAATCGCTGAACAGCTGAGGTCACTCATCGTCACTCGCTTCACCGATGCTGTTGGAGAAGCCGGATTTCCCGTTGAAGCCTTCGCCGCCAAAACCAATGAACTCTCCGAATTTGTGCATAAAGAGATTGCCCCCGGATTCGAGCAGTACGGTATAGCAGTCACACAGTTCTTCGTCGAAAACGTCTCCATGCCCGAGGAGATCAAGAAAGAGATCTTCGAGCTCAGCCGTTTGCACGCCATCGACCTCGACAAGCTGACAAAAATGAAAGCCGCTAAAGCGATGGAAGCCGCAGCTAACAATCCATCTGGAACCGCCGGAGCCGGAATAGGCATGGGAATGGGTTTTGCGATGGCCAACCAGATGGGGCAGGCCATGGCTTCGCAACAACCTGCGGCTGCAACGCCCCCACCAGTTCAATCAGCTCCGCCACCTATTCCAGCTGCAATCACCTATTTTGCTGCTATCAACGGTCAACAGGCAGGGCCCTATGACTTGAACACCCTAAAACAGATGGCCATTCAACAGCAGATCAACCGCGACACCCTCTTCTGGCGCGAAGGCATGAGCAACTGGACAGCAGGCAATCAACTGCCGGAACTGGCCTCCGTCTTTGGCAGTGTTCCACCCGCCATCCCAGAGGCCTGATGATGACCGCCCAGATGGAAGCCACCGTTGTAGATTCGTTTGCCTGCACCAGTTGCGGGGCCGATCTCGCCTATCAGCCTGGAACAACCTCCCTCGCCTGCCAATACTGTGGCGCCAGGAATGAGATTCCGCAACTCGAAGAGGACATTGAAGAACTCGACTTTCATGCCTTCCTCAACGGGAAGGTCGAATCCGAAGAACAGATTACCGAGCACTTCGTCAAATGTGAATGCTGTGGCGCGTCGTGCACGCTGGACCCACATGTAACCGCTGCCACCTGTGCCTACTGCGCCACCCCGCTCGTTATCGAGCAGGGCAGCGAAGAAACCATCATACAGCCAAAATCACTACTTCCCTTTAAACTGGATAAAGAGGAAGCTCTCAGCGCATTCAAGCAATGGGTCAGCAAACGCTGGTTCGCACCTAACGACCTTAAAAAAGCAGCCCTCACTTTCGATCACTTTAAGGGCGTTTACATTCCCTACTGGACCTACGACACCGCCACCTATTCCGCCTACGTCGGACAACGCGGTGACTACTATTACGAAACCCAGACCTACACCGCAACCGAAGATGGAAAATCCGTCACAAAAACGCGACAGGTTAGAAAGACTCGCTGGTCCTCTGCCTCTGGCCAGGTCAACAAACACTTTGACGACATCCTTATCCCTGCCACCAATTCACTGCCCAAAAAGTGCATCGAAAAGCTTGAGCCCTGGGACCTGCCAAACCTTGTCCCATATGAAAGAAGCTTTCTCAGCGGCTTTCTCGCCGAAAAATATCAGGTCGATATCAAGGAAGGATTCGACCGTGCAAAAACCATTGCCGACCGGGAAATCAGACGGCTTGTAAAACGCGACATCGGCGGAGATGAACAGCGCATTACATCCCTCAGAACAAACCACAGCGACATTACTTTCAAACATCTGCTACTGCCCGTCTTCGTCTGTGCTTACCGCTTCAAAGACAAAACCTACCAATTCCTCGTAAACGGACGTACCGGTGAAGTTCAGGGCGAACGCCCCTGGAGCTGGATCAAACTCACCACTCTCGGCATTATCATTGCCGCAGCCGTCGGCGGTATTATTTGGGCCATTATGCAAAACCAATAGAACAGATTAACTCTTGTACGAATTACCGGTTTGCACAGAACGGTGCTCTGGCATCCTGCTTTGCCCTAGACAATAGCTCCTGCATTGTTCTACTTTCGCCCATCCAAGGGCGCGCACCTCCTCCCTCCCTGGAGTCGTGCTTTGCCCTACCACCTAAGTCCCTTTAGGCGTCCTGCATTGTCGAAATACAGTCCTGCCATGGACATAAGTCGCTTATGTAGAATGACTACACAGCGCGCCTTCTGCCTTGCAGGAAAAAATGCCCTCCAGTAGTGGCAATCAACACGCGTTAACAGGCCCTAAAACAATCCTTTGATAAATCCTTTTTTATTCACAAGGCCGTGCTTTGGCTAAAGCACGGCCATTGTTGCATCCCAATCAATCACGGATTACTGTAAAACCTTAAACTCAACCCTACGGTTTTTTGCCCTGCCACCAGCTGTCTTGTTATCCGCCAGCGGCATGGTTTCACCAAAGCCAACAGGGGTCATCCGTTTAGCTTCAATACCTTTCGACTGCAGGTATTCGAACACCGATTGGGCACGCAGTTCTGAGAGTTTCTGGTTGTTCTCCTGCGTACCCTGACTGTCAGTATGAGCCTGTATTTCAATGTGTACCGTTGGAAATTTCATCAGTACTTTAGCCGCATCATCCAGCACAAGTTTTGCAGGATTAGTTAACTCCGCTGATGCCAATTTAAAATTGACCCCCTCTAGCGGTGCGTTAAAGATCGGCACAATGGGCACCGGACAACCTGACTCATCCACCAGACTATCACTATAGGTATCAGGGCATTTATCCAGGCTATCAATAACACCATCCTTGTCGCTATCCAGTGCACAACCACGGATATCAACCTTGATACCAGCCGCTGTTTGCGGGCATTGATCCTGACTATCGACTACGCCATCGCCGTCGCTATCGAGCTCACATCCCTTACTATCCACTGTGACACCGAGTTCTGTTTGCGGGCATTGGTCGAGCAGATCCGCTACACCGTCTTTATCCGTATCAAGTTGACAGCCTTCGGTATTGACAGGTGTATTTAACGGGGTCTGCGGACACTGGTCGTTTTGATCCAGTACCCCATCCCGGTCACCATCCTTAGGTTCTGGCTTGTGCTGTTTACCAAATCGATACAGCAGACCTACACTCAATAACGAGGCGTCTTCATCAAAACTTTCCAGGTCTGCACGCACTGCAAAGCCATTCTCCCAGGCATATTCCAGACCTGCGCCAATCGCAACCTGGGTGGAGTTTTCGACTTCATAAGGAATATCGGCAGCCACATCAATCTTACCCAGACCTGCTTTCAAATAGGCTGCCATACCAACATGCTTCATATCTCCCTGATTGTATAGATAATAAAGAACATTGACCGCGTTAATCGAATAGTCCAGTTTGCCCGTTGGTTGCAGGTCAGCGCTTCCTAAATCTGACAGGCTTAGCTCAAGACTGAAACTTTCACTCAGGTCCAGTCCACCATAAAAACGGTGGCCAAAATCTGAATCATCGTCCAGCGTGTATGCTGTCCCTGAGGTTGATGGCTGCAAGGTTGAGCGCCCTATGCCAGCACCGATATAAAAATGTTGCTGATATCCTTCTTGTTGCTCTAACTTCGGTTGCTCAGGTTGTTGTGCCTGGACTGCTGCTGGCACAAAGAGCCACAGCAGCAGTGAAAACAGGCTAGCGAATTTTATCTTTACAAAACGCAACCCTGCCAGAGCTCCCAACAATCCAAGTAACCATAAATTAAATGCACCGATACCATTCAGACCCGCGCTGACTACGCCATAGTCTGTAGCTGAATCACGCAGATCTGGTGTGCCATCACCATCGCTGTCGGGCAGGGTTAATGCTGCCAATGCACTATCGTCATTGAACCCATCACCATTGGTATCTACAAAAGTATCAACAACACCATTATTATCGCTATCGCTACCACCGACTTCCTGCAGGTCAGGAATACCATCACCGTCGGTATCCAGATCCTGTTGATCAGGGACGCCATCTGCATCGGTATCCAGTGGCCCGGAACCAGCACCCGTTACCAGTCCGTTGCTGTTGACTGCAGGTGTTCCAGTACCGAGTACGCCATCCCCATCACCATCGACACCACCACTTTCAATCACGTCCGGGATACTGTCGTTATCGCTATCCAGATCACGGAAGTCCTTAACGCCGTCAGCATCGGTATCCAGCGCTGTACCACCGTTGTAATTGATCACAGCGCTATCTACGCTGGTTTCCAGAGTATCTGCCAGGCCATTGCTGCCAAAATCGAGACTGCTGTCGAGACGACCATCATTGTCACTATCCAGGCTAGACGGGGTCGGAAAGCCTGCTTCATTCAGATCGTACAAACCATCGTTGTCGCTATCCAGATCCAGGCTATCAGGGATGCCGTCATTATCGGTATCGACGGCTCCATTACCTTCCAGAGCATCTGGAATACCGTCATTATCGTCATCGATATCTACGCTGTCAGGAATGCCATCATTGTCGGCATCATCGTTATCCTGGAAATCGGCAATACCGTCTCCGTCACTATCCGGCACAGGCAATGCAGATGCTGCGATACCATCGTCAAAACCATCACCGTTGCTGTCGGTAAAACCATCCACTAGTCCGTCGTTATTACTATCCGTACCGCCACCTTCGACCAGGTCATATATCCCGTCACCATCGCTATCCAGGTCGTAAGGATCGAGTATGGTGTCAGCGTCGATATCGGTTGGCGTCAATACCTGGCCATTAGCGATACCCTGGGCATTAACCGTGGGAGCACCAGTTCCGGGTATACCATCGCCATCCGCATCATCTGCACCGGCTTCGGTAACATCGGGTATGCCGTCGTTATCACTATCCAGGTCATGCTGGTTCGGCACCCCGTCACCATCGGTATCAAGTGCAGACAAACTGCCGTCAATAGATAAGCCATTACTATCAACCTGTGCTGGCGCATTACCCACCTGACCATCGCCATCGAGGTCATCGCCACCGGATTCAACAACATCCATGATGCCATCGTTATCGCTATCCAGGTCCACCTGGTCATTCACGCCGTCACCATCGTTATCAATTGGGGTCAGAGCAGCGCCACTGGTCGCAACGCCGTAGGCATCAACCGTGGGCACTCCATTGCCGACGATACCGTCTGCATCAGGATCCACACCGCCAGCTTCAATCACATCGGTCAGGCCATCGTTATCTGAATCTAGATCGACATAGTCTTCCACGCCATCCGCATCACTATCCAGCGGTGAACCACTGTTATAATTTAGCGTACCGCTATCGGCGGATGTTTCCACTGCATCCGCAAGACCATTTGTACCAACGGAATTGGAGCTATCGATCATGCCGTCATGCAAGGTATCCAGCGTCGCATAATCCGCGCCGGACTCTATCAGGTCGTAAAGTCCATCGTTGTCAGAGTCCAGGTCCAGATAATCGGGAATACCATCGGCATCCGTGTCAACGTTACCTTCAATCGCGTCCGGGATTCCGTCGTTGTCGCTATCCAGATCCATGAAGTCGAGCACGCCATCGTTGTCTAAATCGCCTGTGCCCTCATCACCGTTTGCAATACCATCGCCGTCGCTGTCTGGAGCAGAGTCGAAGGTTACACTCACAGTACGGGTAACCTGAGTAGCCGAATTGCCCGCAGCATCACTGACGTTGTAGGTAACGGTATAGCTACCAACCTGCATAGTATCGACCGGATTTACCGTTACGATACTGCTGCTAATATCTCCATCAACATCATCGCTGGCTGTGGCACCGGCATCGCTGTAGCTGCTGCCCAACGGCACATCGACAGGATTGCTGCCCAGCAGGGTGATGACGGGCGCGACGCTATCGCTAGTGACATTAACCACACGCGTGACCTCAGTGGCAGCATTACCTGCAGCATCGGTCACGTTGTAGGTCACTGTGTATGAACCAAGCACTGAGGTATTAACCGGATTTACCGTAACGATATCGCCCGTGATATCTCCATCGAAACCATCCAGCGCGGTCGCTCCAGCATCGGTATAGGTCCCATCCTGCAGGATATTGACCGGATTACTGCCCAGTAAGGTAATCACAGGAGGTGTAAAATCAGCCACATTAACAACTCGTGTAACCTGAGTGGCCGCATTGCCTGCAGCATCAGTCACGTTGTAGGTCACTGTGTATGAACCAGGCACTGAGGTATTCACCGGATTTACCGTAACGATATCGCCCGTAATATCTCCATCAAGACTATCCACTGCGGACGCTCCGGCATCGCTGTAGCTAGTGCCTGCATCAATATTAACTGGATCGCTGCCAATAAGGCTGATTACCGGCGCGGTGTTATCCAGCGTATAGGACTCTACGCTACCAGCAGGAGTCACCGTGGACAGATTATTACCAGTTAAATCCTGAATGCCCGTCGTTGCAGCAATATCCAGATTCACCTGGCCATCGGTATCCGCTACATCCACGGTCACCGTATAACTGCTACCACTACCGTTTACCGCACTGACACTGGCTCCCGTCGAACCGGCACCGGATACCGAAAAATCAGCGGTATCAACATTTTGCACGCTCTCACTAAAGGTCACCGCAAATACCAGTTGATTTGCATTGGTAATGCTTGCTGTTGGGTTAGAGCGAGTTACATTCTGTGCTGTTGGAATTGCGTCATATATGGTGAGGGCATAATCTTCCACCTCTCCGTTTTCGGCTTCGCCCGTCGCACGGGTTGCATCAAGACTGCTATCTGTAGATAGACGCAGACGCAGGTAGGTGGTTGAACCTGGAGTCACCGCAGTAATACCCGGCATCGTATTCCACACCAGATCGGTTGCTGGGTTTTGCTCATTCAGCCCACTGGAAATGGGAATCGATGTATATTCATCGCTATCGAAGGTCCCGTTCAGATCAAAATCTATCCAGGCGTGTAACGTGGCTGTACTGGCCAGCGTATTAGTCACCGTGATATTGGAGGCACTAATAGTGAAGCCAGATCCCTGCGGATCAACCTGGGTAAGCCCACTCACACCATCTTCATCATCCACACCGATCGTGTCGTCTGAATTTGCTCCAGTCCCCGGGTTTCCACCACCTTCTCCATCCAGGTTTGCACCAAGATACAATTGCTCTGTAGCATCCAGAAAGCCATTGAAATCATAATCAGCAAAAAAGTGGTAAGCACCCTGGCCTCCTGAAATAGTGCCATAGGAATCTGGAGCATCACCGAAATCGGTATTCAAGCGTACAAATGCATCAGCGCTGGTTTCAGCCAGGCCGTCTGCGCCCGGTTCTGAAGCTACACCGCCCAGGCCCTGGTTAGCACCTTTAGTACCACCCGAGATATTGACAGTTCCGACTGTTGTATTGATAGCAACTAGACCAGCGCCACCACCGCCACCGCCGCCATGTTCTGGACTAGCGTCACCGCCACTTCCACCGGAGGCATTAATATTCAAATCCGCCAGGGGTGTCGGTGAGGAAAAGTAGGCAAAGATGGTACCACCAGCACCACCACCGCCAGCGCCATCGCCGCTGTTTTCAGAAAGCACTTCTGCATTAGGCGCATCAGCCCCGCTCACATCCAGCGCTCCGCTACCAGTGCCACTATCCGCACGTATCAGGATAGCTCCACCGCCTAAGCCACCAAAGACCACCCCGTTATCGTTGGCATCACCTGAGCCACCACCGCCGCCCATATTGGCACCGGCGAAAATGGATTGACCACCATAACCTGCATACTGAATTGGCGTTCCTAATACCCAGCCCTGAGCACCAGAGCCACCATGGCCCGCGTTAGAACCACCGCCGCCACCGGAGTTGTGCGGGCCTGCACCACCACCCGCATTACCCGGAGCACCTCGACCAAAATCACCACCGGCCAGAGTCGATGAGGTTTCAGTGATAATACTGGAACCATCATAGATAATTTTTGGCGTACCAGCGATACCTTCACCTTTACCACCCTGCAGGCTAGTCACATCCACGACATTGGCAACCGAGTTATCGGTAGCCCAAGGATTCCCATCGACACCGCCTCGGAAACCAATTCCGGAAGCATTAACTTTAAAACCGTTGAAGTTGACGATGCCGCCGGTCGCGTTGAAGGCGATTACACCACCGGTATCACCGTCCCAGGCCTCACCAATGATATCTGCTGTCAGTGTGGCTCCTGCACTGAGATAATCGGGCACCACAATAATCTGCCAGTTCGCTTCATTAGCGTCAGAATAAGCATGTTTAAGTGGGGCTGTTAAGGTAATCTGAGATCCGCTCACCGATGCAGCGGTTGCGTATTCAAAGGTGCCTGCAGTTTGTGAGATCAATCCACCGGCATAACCCGAGGTACCATGCGCACTGGTTGGTGTCGTGCTGATATCAAGACCCTGCCCCACACCATCACCATAGGTGTCGGTGTTGCTGGAATCAATGACCGCGCCCTGTGATTGAATCAACAACAACAGGTCGCCAGGATTAATGGTATTCGAAAGACCACGAAATGAACCGGTATAGTTAATCGTGGTTGCGCCAGCAGCAACATCACCATCCCCTTTGACGTAGGTATTGACCATTCCAGCGATATCCACAGCCCAGGCAGGTAGCGCCAGACCCCACAACAAGATAAAAAATATAATAGGGCGCTTCACAACTCACCTCGAAAAACAATTACAGATTTAGCAAACG
The DNA here is from genome assembly GCA_050295575.1 of Gammaproteobacteria bacterium. Taxonomy (GTDB): domain Bacteria; phylum Pseudomonadota; class Gammaproteobacteria; genus JACNJF01. The sequence continues at coordinate 22,016 of JBNKPX010000010.1, forward strand.
GATTGCTATTCACTTAAAAAAATCACGAGTATTGTATGAAGCTAGAACAGAAAAACTGAGCACTGGCACTCAAATTTATACCACCATGCCCTACTGGAAGTTTTTGAATTAAATGAGAGAAGGGTCAAACCCAAATAAAAATCGGACAGGTGCCAGAGTACCCGTACGTAACAATTCAAATTTTTGACCACGGGCTCCCTGACACATGAGAAGCCATCATTAAATCTGGACCCGGTTAAAACAATCCTTTGATAAATCCTTCTTTCCAGCCCATGCTCAAAGGCAGAAAAACATCAATGCATAAAGGGCTCAGACTTGTTTATTTTCAACTCTAGTCTTCCCCCTTCTCTTAGTGCTCTATAATTACCTGGCTCGATCATATCCTCTGGATTCAACTGGCATGACAATTCGACTATCGACTTCACCAGCTGCAGCAAGCACAGTCATTCTGATATTAATTTCCTGATCTAATTACAGCTTTCCGCTGCGGCTTGAGAATCTTTTGGCGAATCTTTTGATGGGAATCTATTGGGACACTTTTTGAAGTTTGATACTACTATAGATCAACAGTAACTAAAACCCCATCGACTCAACGAAAGGAGCGCATCATGCCCAAGACCAGCAAGGCTCAGGTTTCTGTCGCTCCTACGCCTGTGCCGAGACTCCGGAATAAAGGCTAACCCTGACTCTTTAATACCTCTCGCCACAACCAGTCAACCATTTCAAAAAATGCGTATTTTTTAAAAAGCTTCTGATAAAACACTGCACCCCACATTAATGCCGAATAGACAACCAAAAACAACAGGATCTGCCATAGGTCGGCCAGCAATCAATCAACCACGATGGCGCTGAATTACTAAAATTCTCGTAATCATTAATTATTGTTGAGGTACTTCATGCTTACCAAAACCAAAGAACGTGTGACAACTGCACCATCGTTTGTAGATTTGCGCGAGTTCGCGAAGGCAGCCGTGACTAAACTGGCCAGCCAGAACGACACATCAGCCAACCCATTTATTACCAGCCGCTATCCACTGGCACTCCCCCCCGGCCCCGTGGACATTGGCGCTATTCATTTGTCTGCAGGCAGTGGCACTGTCACCGCCCAGGATGCCGACGAATTTATTATTGTTTGCGATGGCCATTTAACCCTCACCAGCCAGGGACAAACCTTAGAGCTGGCCGACGGCGACAGTGTCGTACTCAGTGCAGCTGCGGACGTTGACTGGAAATGTCAGGAATCGGTAACGTTACTCTACATGCGTTACCTCGAAAGCGGCGCAGGAGAGGGCAAGCTTGTGCCCATCGACACCAGCGCCGAACTCGTGACTTCCGGCACGCCTCTGGCAGAGCTATTGATTGGCCCTACGCCACACTGCCGCAACCATACTGATTATGTATCTGCCGACGGTGAATTCATGTGTGGTACATGGGACTCAACGCCCTACAAAAGACGTCATATGGCCTTTAAACATTTTGAGCTGATGCATCTGTTAGAGGGTGCGGTGACAGTTGAAGATCACAGCGGTGCGACACATACCTTTGTGACCGGTGATATTTTTCTGGTCGAGCAAAAGGCTCAATGCAGCTGGGAAAGCACCCAACAGGTGAAAAAAATCTACGCTATTTATCGCCCAGCGTCGTAATGATTAACCCGTAAGAATTATTATTGGGTCGCAAACACCAATCCAATCAAAGGGCAACAGTATAATCTGTTGCCCTGAGGCAAAAATCAGGAACACCAGTACAAGGAATCTTTGTAGCCGGGCTATCTCAAAATTAACTGTGACTGCCGGGCAGACACTAAGCCGGAGCGCTAAAAAAGAGCGGGCTATTCTATAGCGCTATTACATCTATATGGTCGCCCCCTCGCAGCGTGTACGTTAGTATATTGGACATAAGGTATCAGGAGAATAACCACTATTACCCATATATCTAAGGCATAAAACTTGAGTCTGGATATGCCTGAAATATTCGTATTTCAGGCCTCAATCTATCCAACCCACCGGACGCCATTGACCAGTCGAGGTTACGGTCAGAGGTCATCAGTACCTGGCCGCAGTGCATATTCGAACCGAGTACCGAAACGAAGTTAAGTGTAGCTACAGAAATCGAGAGCAATTCGAAGTAATCAGCATCCAGCGGATACGCATCCATGTGGTCTTCGACCGTATCGCTGGGGTGTCTGGAAAGGCATCGACCACTTTAGCACGCTGTGCTGAGCAGTGAATCTATTAGACTCCCTATTAACGACATTTATGGAGTCTTTACATCCAGTACGAGGATTATCAAATGATTCCAGATACCACATCCCAGCCAATTGCGTCGTACAATAGAATGTATGCTGTCAGATCAAATCAGTGCTTCACCTGATTCTTTCAGAGGTCATCCAGGCTTATACACCTTATAACTTCTCACTGATCGGTATAATCTTACCCGTAAAGCGATTCACTTCCCTGACCGAATCATGCTGCAGCAGCATCACATCAACCACATTGTTTTGCACATCAGGATTAGCCCATGCCGAATAGCTGTCTTCACGTTGAATGACCAGAATATTTTCTGGCTCGTTACTCTGCTTAGCCTGCTGGTAGGCCTTCAGGTCACTGCAATAAAAGGCATTACAGATATTTGAGCGTAACTCTCGCGGCAGTGCACAGCCCTTTGATGTATGGTTAATGCACGACCCATCCATACTATGGCTGCTGATTCGTGCTACATACTGTTGAAACAGGTCCTGCTGTGTCCAGTGCGAATTTTTATCGAGCTGCTGACGCATAGTGAACACCGATAAATAGGCATGTTCGTTGCCGGAAACACAACAACCACCCTTGCACAGAGCACACAACTGGTCGCTGATTTTCTGTAAAGCGGGGTTAACAGCAAAACGGTTCTCAATCTTGTTCTGCTTACTTAAAGCATCAGAATGTTCATCCTGAACACAGTCTTCAATCGTTTGATAACGCGCAGCTTCATCGATAATTAAACTTAAATGATTCAGGTATTCCAGGATACGTTTTTCTGGCACGGGAGTTTCTGCTGACAGTCCCTGAAAAATAACAATAGATTTAAGATCGGGGGAAAGATGAGAATTAGCTGCCAGCACACGGCTTAGAATTTCTTCTTCATCCTTTTTTTGCTGTACTTCGAATTGTTGTATTTGACGCTTTTTCTCTTGCTGACGCTCACGATGTTGCTTTAAAAGATTACGCTGGAATTCAAGCTGTGAACGAAACATAACTGGTGACATTAAGCTACGCTGATTGATAACGCGATTGCAATCAAATGAATTACATACAGGAAACTCGCTATCCTGCTGTTTCATAGCCTGTATCAGGTTTATACGATTGCCACATATTTCACAATGAAGGACTCCAGGGCTGAGGGATGCGGGGCTAGTTTTACTGTCAACTACATCATGACTATTCACAGGATATCTCCATATTTCGAGCAATTACTCTTAGCTGAACATAAACTAAAATTAGATATAGGAATAGTTAAATTTTTTATTTACCTGCTAGCTTTTCCTTTCTCTGCTGAGCAAACCCCCACCATTTCCTGGCCTTTCCACCCTTCATATATTCCACTGCTGATATAAATACATCGATGGCACAGGGGTCGCGCCTTTGTTGGGTGATATTACAAAGCTCCTGATACATCTGATAAGGATCTTTATCAACTAAATCTATAGGTTGTTTCAGGCCTATAGTAATGAAGCCCTTTTCAGCAGCCTTAGCAACATTAGGCATGTCCTGGAAATTTTTTATCAATATCTGAATAGCTGGAGTTTAATTTCCTTTCCAATCGCTGGATGCCAGGAAAGTTCTGTAAAGTTCTTGGCTAACGTAATCAGGGCCGGGCTATTGAGGCACCGTCTGACAAAAGGGGCGGTAACAGATAGGTCGAAGCTACGGGTGCGTGATGCCCGTTTTCTACTCTACCTAAAAATTCTTTCTCGTAACCCAGAAACCACCAGAACCAGAAGACAATTTCAATGTAGAGAATCGGCTTAAGCCGAAAAGACCAGCTTTCAGATGTAATTTGAAGCCACCGACTTTTAGCCGGTGGAGTATTCACAGTGTTAACCCGGTAAAAATCTGTACCGGGTTAACAGGGTGGTGCAGCATTTCTTCAGAATGAATGCTTATTTAACCACTACACGTCGGCGGACAACCAGTCCAGCGATACCAAGACCAAGTAGTAACATAGTGGAAGGTTCTGGAACAGCATGTACCGACAGTTTGAACTCTTCGGTTTCACCCTGAGCGTAATGACCTGTCGAAACCAGGCGACTTTCATAGTTATTGATGTAATCAAGTGTCCACTGAGCATCCCAATCTGAAACACCAGCCACATGTGAACCACCATCACGACTTACTACTGATTCGGAACAGGTCGCTAATGCGCGCACCCAGAGATCATCACCAACATTATCATTAGTCAACGTATATATGGCGGAGATGTATTCATGATTAGCAGGCGAGGCTGCGGGCGCATCTTTATATGGGCGCAGTACATTTAGTCCATAAGCTACACTATCAGTGCTATCAAAGAATCCGTCCTGCTCCCAGTCTACCCATGCTTTAGCCAGGTTGCCATAGTGTGTACCAATGTCGTTATCCTGTAAATTCAACTTGAATTGGACAGTTTGCCCAACGTACAGGTCAAGGGTTTGGCCCCAGGTTGATCCACCATCCAGAGTCCATGAAATACCATAATCGTGCTTGTCGGGACCCGTGGCCAGCTCTTGCCATTCTGTGGTGTCATGTGTAGCTTCGCCATAAGAAAAGGGGATAGCATAACTACTTGATGCCCATATTGTTGCCATAACTGCGCTGCCTATAGTGGCAATAATTTTATTCATAACTTTTCTCTTAAAAAATTTAAAGAACCATATACAGCAATTTCCACACCGAAATATAATATTATTCGTTAAATCAGCAACTTAAACTTTTTCCCCATTCATGACTGTAAACTTTTCTGACAGTATTTAATTAATGACATGTAAACTTCTTTGACAGGTCATTAAAAGACTGACATCTGACGCAGTAGCTTAACCATTTCGTCTGACTTCACCTTAACGGTACAGAGTAAAGCAACAACGGTAATTCATGATCAAGCCTGTCATCAATTATCAAGGGGTCTGACACGTTAAGCATCTGCGGGGTCAGAGCCTTTATTTTCAACTCTACTCTTCCACCATCTCTTAATGCTCTATAATTTACCTTCTCTATCATAGCCTCTGGATTGAACTGGCCTGACAATTCGACAATCGACTTCACCAGCCGCAATACGTACAGTAATTCTGATATTAATTTCCTGATCTAATTACAGCTTTCCGCTGCAGCTTGAAGCTTGCGTATTGGTTGACTATTCCCAACATCGTTATGCACACGACTGGCGCGTTGACTCAACCAGACACTGACGAAGACGATAAAGACTGCGCCAATCTGCATCGCATTAAGCGCTTGATCCAGCAATAACCAACCGATAATCACCGCTGATAGAGGACTCAAAAACCCCAACGTGGAGATAGCTGATGGCTCGATTCTCGATAGACCTCTGAACCAGAGCACATAGGTCAATCCGGCCCCTATAGCACCAAGGTAAATCAAACCCATCAGATTTGAGATTGTCAGAGCTGGTAGAGGCGGTTCGAACCAGATCGCGGCGGGAAGTAGTATCAATCCACCCGCAACCAGTTGCCAACTGGTGAAGGTCAACAGTGACACAGGCGGCTGCCATTTGCGCGCCAATACCATTCCTAGCGCCATAGACATAGCGCCTGTTATTCCTGCGGCAATACCCAATTTATCGAGACTCGCCTGCGGGGTAATGACCAGAATTGCTACACCCACAAGACCCAGAATAGCTGCAGCTATTGCCAGAACACGTATCGGTGAGCCTAGTAGATAACGCGCCAGGAAAACCACGATTAATGGCTGTATAGCACTTACAGTTGCGGCAATTCCGCCGGGTAAACGATAAGCTGATTCAAACAGCATCCACCAGAATAGCGAGAAATTGAGCCCACCCAGGAGCAGTACCCGGAACCACCAGATGCCTGACGGTAGCTGGCGAACCACAAACAAAAACAACAGCCCGATGGGCAAGGCACGCAGCATTGCAACTGTTAATGGGTAACCTGCGGGCAGGAACTCAGTGGTAATGTAATAAGTACTGCCCCAGATTATCGGGGCAATAGCGGTCAACAAAAAATTTGAATAGCGTGGCATGGATTTACTTCACTTACTTATCTTGACTTCAAGATATCACTGGATTTATCTTGAAGTCAAGATATAAACCTGAAATAATTCGCTGCATGGATAGAGTCGACAAAGCAATCAAACAATGGGACCAGGAAAGACCGGATCTGGATGTAAGTTCGATGGAACTCATTGGTCGTTTAGTTCGGATTTATAAATTCCTTGGCCTGGGTATGACCCAAACATTTTCAGAGCACGGCCTGAATGCAGCTAACTTCGATGTGCTGGCAACATTACGCCGCTCTGGCCCGCCTTACGCACTGTCACCGAATGACTTGATCAGTTCGACGATGGTCACCTCCGGCACCATGACCAACCGCATTGATCAATTGACCAGAGCCGGTCTGGTTGAGCGTATCAAAAATCCGAACGATGGTCGCAGCGTCGTCGTCTCCTTAACCAAAGCAGGTTTTAAGCTCATCGATGCTGCGGTGACGGACCATGTAGCCACGCAGGAACAACTGACTGCAGGCTTATCAAAGGATGAACAAAAGCGCCTCAATACGCTGTTAAAAAAGTTTTTGCAAAGCCTTGAAGAATAGCGCACTCGGTTTGCTACAGTAGATGGGGCGCAACAGCGTCCGGAGAATCAAGGGGACAGACTCGTCGATTTTAGAACCACCCATTCGATCTTCTCTTACAGGTCTCTGACTTCCCCTTAAACGCAAGCTTATACATAGTTTAAATGAAGCACAGTCGCAGGCTATGCTCTAAAAGAGGGCGTAATTAAGTCCGCCTAACGATGGCTGTTTAGGTTATTTTGCCGATTCAAATTGAACATTTCAGCTACATCTCTGTTTGAGGTTGCCACTATCCTTGCTATTTCTACCGAGTCATCGACACTTGCTGAGATTATATACATTTTTTCTAACTTCTTTATTCACGCTATCTTTTTAGATGCTTATCGTCATTGATTGCATAACATTGGCTTCTCCACCTACCATCAACCTGGTAATTTTATTATCAACTAAATTCAGTTTAGCAGTGATCAGACTCGGTGAGGCGGGGGTAATTAGCTGGCCCTGCTCGATTGAAAATTCAGCCTGATCTATGTTCAACCTGTCATACAGAAAATAGGCTAAAGGGCCTGCGGCCATGCCGGTGGCTGACTCTTCATTAATGCCATAACGAGGTGCAAACATTCTTGCTCCAGCCGCTCTTCCTGACTTTCGGGTTGATTGAGAAAAAATGTAGTAACCAATCAAATCATAATCTTCACTGATTTTATTGATAGCATCAAAATCGGGGTTGATTTGCAATACGGCTTCTTCATTTTTCATGGGTATCACTAAAAACGAATTGCCCGTATTAACGATAACAGGCCTGAAATTTTCCATAAGGTCATTTTCTGAAACCCCTAAAGACTTTAAAACAGGGCCTACTTGATCTCCCATATCCTGATAATCTGGAGATAGCTGCTGCATATATGCCATATTACCATCAATGAAAATTTCCCTGTTGCCTTCAATCGTTTGTTTTGAGTTGCTACCTTGCTGTATACGGTTTAACTTTCTCAAATAACTAAAGGTGGCGATAGTCGCGTGACCACAATGTGCAATCTGTCGAGTTGGGGTGAAGAAATCTAACTTGAATGTGGCAGAATTTGAACTAGAAACAAATGCAGTTTCAGAAAGACCAACTTTACTGGCAATAATAAGCTTCTGCTGATCATTTAAATCATCAGCATCCAGTACGACACCAGCGGGGTTTCCACCCAGGCCGCCATCTGTAAAAGCATTAACAATTTGTACCTGAATGTTCATACTATTCTCCACATCTTACAGCAGTTTAAATAACACATTTGTAGCTCGTAATCATGTATTAAAGCGTGGATAGCCTCTCAGCTGACAACGACAGACTGCCGGCCTCACGATGAGCCTGTTGCTGGCTAATTCCAATGTCATCCAGCTGATCTGGCGACAGAGAACACAGTTGTCGGCGCTCACGTTGTACCTGAACATACAACAGCAGAAGTCTCCAGTAGTAACGCAGAATCTCAAGCACGGAGCTGCGGGGACGTCTTCTTTCCTTGCTGACACGACGGGAACCTATTTCAATGCATGTATTCATCTCTTTCTCCTATCAATATTGGTGAAACCATAAAGCATCTGCTTCACGAATATTGACTATAGTGCTCGTCACAGGTATAAGTAAAACGAATAATATTGATTAGTTAATTCACATAAATTGATGACAACTTCACGCCCAAAAAATCTTGACCTGACCACCCTGCGCAGCTTTTCCACCATCGCCGAGCTCGGTAACATGACGCGAGCTGCAAGCCGTCTGCATATGACACAATCCGCGATCAGCATGCAGATCAAACGCCTCGAAGAAAGCCTGGGCTTTAGTGTCTTTGAACGCTCGGCGCAGGGCATGAGCCCCACCGGCGAGGGTGAACAATTGCTTCAGTTTGCTAATCGCATGCTTGAGATTAATGACGAGGCCATCGGTCGCCTGACCTCTCCCGACTATGAGGGTGTGGTTCGCTTCGCCGCACCCAGCGATATCGTCTACCCGCACATTCCACATGTATTACAAAGATTCAGCCGTGATTTTCCACGTGTACAACTACAGTTTTCCACCGGTTCGACGATTAACCTTTTGAATGAATACGAACAGGGGCTGCACGACGTTGTCATGACTACCGAACGCCAGCCACGCAAGGGCGGCTCCGTGCTGTTGACCCGGCCACTGGTTTGGACCGGCGCGTTGAATGGGAATGCATGGAAGCAGCGACCACTACCCATCGGATTTACCCGTCATTGCGTGTTCCGTGGTGCAGTCACCGAATCTCTGGAGAAGGCTGGTATCCCCTGGAGCAACCTGATAATAACCGAAGACGATCTCGCCATTAAGGCGATGATATCTGCCGACCTGTGTGTGCATGCGGTGCTCGAATGCGCAGAATTATCCGGCGAGAATGTAATCGACCATGGCGGCCTACTGCCGAGTTTACCGGAACATTCGATCGCCCTGTACCATGACAGCGACCACGCGAGTCCGATCACCATCGCGCTGACCGAGTATCTTAAACTCGCCTATGGCTGGCAACAGCATGCCGCTGGCGGCACATGATTCAAGGAGGTTAACAGATTAGCTAAAAGGGGCTGGAGGTACATATGAATTATCCCAATAACTCCATCAGTCAACTTAATCCATTGATTATAAACAATATTTACCCAAAGCAGCTTATTTCATTAAAAAGGTGATAACTTGACATATTACTTCTCTGTGGCCTCCGTGTTCTCGGTGGTAAAATCGTTTTAGGTGTTATAACGATGATCATTTAGAGGTAATCAGAAATATTATTAAACCCATAAAAAACCCCCTGTCGGGGTGACAGGGGGTGAACAGTGCTCTGAGGGGATAGATTACTGTTTTGAAACTGACCTGCTTCGGTTGACCGAAACCAGGTTTAAAAAATCACTTCCAGAAAGGCTTATTGATTTCCTTTCTCACATATTCTTCATCTATACCGATATCTCGCAGCATATGTGCATCTAGCTCAGCTAGTTGTTTACGTTGATGAGCCACGTCTATCCATTTCTGCATCAGGCCAGCAATGACAGAAAGAGTATGTAGCAAAGAAAAACTTTGAAACTGTTTATGATGTACCAAAGTTGTCATATCGACCTCCAAAAATCGAGTTAGTTAATTAATGATGAAATAATAGACAGCAAACTGTAATAATAACAGTTACAATCAATTAAACATGTAACCAGAACAATTAGGAAATTGTTATGCAAATATCGGCCAGTTCAGACTCAAATCAGTTCAAATACGACCAGGTTTCTGACTACGTCATGAAGATGATTGGAAACGGAACCCTCAAACCGGGGGATCGCGCACCTTCATTACGCAAGTTAAGCCAGACCCTGAAGGTCAGTATTTCAACCATCCACCAGGCTTACGTGCAACTGGAAGACAAAGGGGTGCTCAAGGCGCGGCCGCAATCAGGCTTTTATATCAACGCCGACATGAACCAGTCCATAGAAACCCCTAAACCGATTATTTCAGCATCCGTGCAACCTCGAAAGGTGCGTTTCGGGCAACTGTTTGAAGACATATTCATGATTTCAAACAACCCCAGAATTGCCCCTTTTGCCGCCGCCAAACCCTCAATGGAACTAATGCCGGTCAAAGCACTGATGCGCGAAACCCGCAATGTGATAAGCCGCCATCCTCACGCCTGCCTGGATTACAGTTTTCCACCCGGTGAAGAAAAACTGCGCCACCAGATTGCATTACGTTACAGTGAAATCGGTATCAATGTACCTGCCGATGACATCATTATTACCAACGGCGCCACCGAGGCCATGTCACTGTCTCTGCAAACTCTGGCAAAACGAGGGGATATTATTGCGGTTGAATCACCCACCTATTTCTCGGTGCTGAGACTAATCGAAAAACTGGGCATGCTGGCGCTGGAGATTGATACCGATCCGGAAACAGGCATTAACTTTGATTCGCTGGAATTTGCTCTGGACACGATGGATGTTACAGCCATGCTGATCGTGCCCAACTTTAACAACCCTTCCGGCTCGCTAATGCCTGAGGCCAACAAGAAGCGCCTGGTGGAAACCCTGCAGGCACGCAATATACCGCTGATTGATGATGATGTTTACGGTGACCTGTATTTTGGAGATGAGCGCCCCGGTCTGACCAAACGTTATGACAAGGATGGCAGCGTATTAGCCTGCTCATCTTTTTCCAAGACCCTGGCCCCTGGCTTCAGAATGGGCTGGGTTATCGGTGGCAAGTACCATGATCGTCTACTGGAATGGAAGCAGGCCAGCTCATCCTCTGCTCCCTCGCTACAGCAACTGGCACTGGCGGAGTTTTTACGCAGCGGACAATATGACCGGCATCTGGCACGCCTGCGCAAGGCATTCAAATCTCAGGTAGACAAGGCTCGCTTTATGATTGCCAGGGAATTCCCCGAAGGCACTCGCATCTCCGATCCACAGGGGGGATTTGTACTATGGGTAGAACTACCGCGCGGCATCAATTGTTTCGATGTATACACTCTGGCACTGGAACACAATATCGGGATTACACCAGGCATGCTGTTTTCAGCAACACGTAAATTTCGCAATTATATCCGCATCAATTGCGGCTCACCCTGGAACGAACAAAATGAACTGGCGATACAACAACTGGGTGTACTCATCAGCAGCCTTAAAAGTTGACCCGAGTCATTTGACACCCAACTAGCCAGTGCTAAATTTTAAATATCTTAAATATGGGGAAACCAATGATACCGCTCGATGAGTTTGCGGCTGAAAACCGTGAAATAAAAGATCTATGTACGATTCTTGGCGTTTCGATAGATCATCAAAGCCTGAGAAACAATAAGATTCTCTGTGAATTACTAGAACGCTTTGTAAGTAAAGTGAAGGCACATCTAGCGCATGAAGACCGTTCCATTTACCGCGACTTACTTAAAAAACATACCCACGAAGCTAACCAACTGGCCGATCACTTCCTGGGCAATACGCAGGAATTAAAACGCCTGTTCAATGTATATACTCGTAACTGGTGCAACAAACCCCACTCCGAAGATAAACACATCAAATACGTCGAAGAATCCCGTGAAATGTTTAAACTGGTATGTGACCGTATTACTTTTGAAGAAACCAAGATATTCCCTTATTTTAAACAGAGCTAAGCATCCTTAATCGGCACAGCAACGCTTAAATTTTTTGCCGCTGCCACAGGGGCAGGTCTCATTTCTACCGGGTTTCCAGCTGTGGAAACTCGGTGTGAGCATTTCACCCCGTGTATATAACCAGCGACCCTGCTCCAGAACAAATTGGCTACGCTCATGCATCGCATCGACCGTACCATTAAGCAGCATGCGGGCTTCAAACTCGACAATGGCATAGCCACCATCAGCAAGTGGCGCATCGATTATGGTTAAGCCCAGCCAACGGATCGAGTCATCCAGTGCCAGCTCGGCCGGACGATGCAGCGGCTGCCAGGTATCCATCAGATAATCGCGCTGTTTTAGTACATAGGCGGAATATCTCGAACGCATTAACTGTTCGGCATTTTCAGGCAGCGCTTGTTGTGTTATAAAACGCTCGCAGCAAGCTGCATATTTTTTTCCCGACTGACAGGGACAGTTCACGTCGTCACCATTCATTTAAAAAGGAATACTATAGCACCATGACACTTGCCCTTGATATTCTAAGAGAGCGCTTCGGTTACCCAGAATTTCGTTTTCAACAACAGCAAATCGTCGATCATCTGATCAGCGGTGGTGATGCGCTGGTGCTGATGCCTACCGGCGGTGGTAAATCGATATGCTACCAACTGCCTGCGATTGCTCGTGAAGGCGTCGGTATCGTTATCTCACCACTTATCGCACTGATGCAGGATCAGGTGGATGCTCTGGCACAAAATGGTGTGGCTGCTTCTTTTCTCAATTCGACGCAAACCCCGCAGCAACAGGCTGAGGTCAAAAGACAGCTACGCGATCAGAGTATAGACCTGCTATACGTAGCACCTGAACGTGCCATGACCGAAGACTTTCTTCAATTACTCTCTGTCTGCACGATTTCCTTATTCGCCATCGACGAAGCACATTGTGTTTCGCAATGGGGGCATGATTTTCGACGCGATTACCAGAACCTGTATCGTTTACATGAATTATTTCCTGAGGTACCTCGTATTGCATTGACCGCAACCGCCGACAGGAGAACGCGTTATGAGATCGAACAGCAGTTACAGCTTCAGTCGGCAGAAAAGTATATTCATAGTTTTGATCGCCCCAATATCTTTTACCAGATCAGTGAGGGGCAGAATAACAGGCAGAGACTATGGAACTTTATCAATCTAAAACACCCGCATGATTCAGGCATCGTATATTGCCTGTCGCGCAAACAGGTAGAAAGCACCGCCGAATGGCTGGTACAGAAAGGCCGTAATGCCCTTCCCTATCATGCCGGTCTGGATAAAGAAACTCGAGCCCATCACCAGCGCCAGTTTTTACAGCAGGAAGAGGTGATTATCGTAGCCACTATTGCCTTTGGTATGGGCATAGACAAACCCGACGTGCGTTTTGTTGCGCATTTAAACCTGCCCAAGAATATTGAATCCTATTATCAGGAAACCGGGCGCGCCGGACGTGATGGACAACCCGCCAATGCCTGGCTCGCCTATGGCCTGCAGGATGTCATTACGCTACGCCAGATGACTCAAGATAGCGATGCTGACGAAAACCATAAACGTAACGTACACCATAAACTGGAAGCGATGCTGGGGTTTTGTGAACAAACACGCTGTCGACGTCAGACCATACTCAATTACTTCGATGAAGAACTGCCCGAGCCCTGCGGCCATTGCGACAACTGCCTAAGCCCTCCTGAAACCTGGGATGCCACCGAGGCTTCACGCATGGCGCTATCCTGCATCTACCGTACCGGTCAACGCTTTGGGGTGAATTACGTGATCGATGTTTTACTCGGCAAAGAGCATGACCGTATCCAGAGCAATGGGCATGACAAGGTCAGTACTTTTGGCATTGGTAGCTTTTTAAGCAATAGCGAGTGGCATGGCCTGTTTCGTCAGTTAATCGCTCTCGGCTATGTGTACAGCGATATGGAAAGCTATGGTGCCTTAAAACTCAGCGATAGCTGCAAGCCGCTGCTGCGCGGTGAAGAAACACTAACCTTGCGTCAATTACAAAAAACCGCTGAGAAAGAGACCTCTAGCAGTAAATCTAAAAAATCACCGGTACGTGTTGTTGACCAGGCACTATTCGAGGCCCTGCGCGAATACCGCAAATCTCAGGCCGAACAACAGGGAGTGCCGCCTTACGTCATCCTGCACGATAAAACCCTGCAGGATTTATGTCGTCAACGGCCTGCACAACTTAACGAACTGGATGGCATAGTCGGCATTGGTGGCAAAAAGTTACAGCTGTATGGAAAAGACCTCATCGAAATCATCCAGCAATACCCATTGGACGAGCTACTGGATAATGGATTAAGTAATACCATCAATCAAACACTGCAAATGTTTCGCCAGGGCGTCCCCCTTGAGCATATAGCACAACAACGTGAACTATCCATTAACACCATTTACTCTCACCTGAGCGCAGCAATATCTGCGCAGCTTATCGAGCTAAATGATGTCGTTCAGATTGACTCGGACAGCCTGGAAGAGATCATCTACAGCATTGAATTGAATCAGCAGGAAGAGCGCCCAAGTCAGAAATCGGTATTTGAAATGCTAGAGGGTAAATATGACTACAATATTCTCAACTGTGTTAAAGCGAGCCTGATGCTGGACTAAGATAGATATCGTAGAAAAAATACAGCGTAATCCCAATGCTGGAAACAATCACGAACCCTCGCACATATTGTTGCGGCAAACTGCGCGACCAGTGCGCGGCAACATAACCACCAGCCACTGTACCCAGCAATACCATACTTCCTTCGTACCAGACGATGACACCATCGATAACAAATAGCACTATGGCGATCAATGAAACGGCTGTCGATACCAGCAGCTTGATGCCATTCATGGCGTTGATATCCTGATACCCTGCCAGCGCCAGATAACTCAGGATAATAATACCCAGCCCCGCATTAAAAAACCCGCCATAGACGCACACTCCCAATAGCATCAGAAACAACAAAACACTGCCGATCAGTGATGCATGCTTATGGCTTGATGCGCTGCGCTTAAGCAAGCTGTTTAACTGCCCACCCCAGATAAATAGCACAGTGGCAAATAGCAGCAGCCATGGAATAGCCTTACGGAACTGGTCATCCGGCGTCTGTAGCAACAACCAGGCCCCGATGATACCCCCCAGCAGGCTGGCGACGATAAATCTACCCAACTCCTGCCTATGCGCCATCAGCTCCTTACGTAGCGCATAGGCACCACTAATATACCCCGAGCAGGATGAAAACGTGTTAGTAGCGTTAGCACTAACAGGTGGAATGCCCACAAATAGCAATGCAGGAAAGGTAATAAAACTCCCACCGCCAGCTATAGAGTTGACTATCCCGCCAAGAAAGCCTGCGATAAATAAAAATACGATTTCAAACAAAATTCATTCCTTAATCAAAAGAAGAGAGGCTTAGCGAGACTAGCATTAACAATTCACCACTTACAGATACAGTTGAGAATTACTCTTTCTGCCCTTTGTAAAGCCTTAACATAGAAAAAATGTACCATTTATCCATTTAATCTATATTTTAGATAAAATTTCCTACTAATAATCACTCTATGTGTATAGACATTAGCCAACTACATAACTAATCTTTTTGCCAGAACATCTATAAAAACAATAGCAGAGAGGCAAAAATGATTAGCTATCAACAACTTCATAAACAAATCCATCAAATAACAGAAATTTCTAATGTTTTCCTATACCTTATTGAGGACAGGAAGATGTGTGATACACAAATAACCTGCGACCTGTTTTTCGACTATGTGGAAAAAGTTAAGGATCACCTGGAAATTGAGGATAAATCTCTATACACAGTCATTCTCAAAGGTGGCGACGACCAGGCACGTAAAACCGCACAAAATTTTCTGTCTGGCTCTGTAGAAATCAAGCGAATATTTCAGGATTACCTGAGAAAATGGTCACGCAAGGACAAACAGAAGCTAATAATAGATAATTATGATGATTTTATTGCTGAGACTCGCAGCATGTTTGAGCTAGTGCTAAACCGATTTCAGGATGAGACCGAACAACTTTATCCATTAGCGCGCAAGATCAGCGGCAATCAGCTACAGGTCGCCTAACTTTTTACATCAGACTGGAAGCTGTAACTTAGGCATATTCTCATTCAGTACCAGCCAGTATCTTTTCTGATGGTGAAAATCTGCTTTAAGTTTTTCCACTCTGGCCTTTAAAAGCTCCAGATCACAGCCCGCCATCATCGAGACCTTTTTAGCCTCTACCCACTGTTTACGGGCCTGAGAAAACTCATTTATTCGACACAGTAAGGCTTCGTATTCTTTCTGCAATCGATGGATCAACTCATCTGCCTGCGGTAATTGCTCAAGCTTACGCGAAGTTCTGTTCAGCAACATTTGAGCGCGTGAAGCCTCGATACGCTCCACTGGAGTCCGATACAGATTGCTTGCCAGCCCCATCAAGGCCAATGTACGAATCAACCATTTAGTGGGATCAAACTGCCACCAGCGTATGCCATTACGATAATCACGCTGAAAGCTGTGATGATAATTATGGTAACCCTCGCCCATGGTCAGTAGCGCGATCACACCATTATCTCTGGAAGTATTGTTATCAGAATAAGGCTGACTCCCCCATACATGTGCCAGAGAGTTAATAAAAAAGGTCATATGGTGCGCAATGGCCAGACGCGCGGCCCCTACCAGCAGTAACATACCCAGCAGGTCGCCATGCCAAAACCCCAGGGCAATCGGTATACCGAAATTTACGCCCAATACCAGTGGCATATAATATTTATGCTGCCACATCACGATAGGATCTTTTTCCAGATCACGACAATTGTCATAACGATCAACGCTTGCTTCGGAATAGTCCCGTAGCATCCAGCCGATATGAGAGTACCAGAAGCCTCGTTTAGCCGAATAAGGATCATTTTGATTGTCATCGACATATTTGTGATGCCTGCGATGATCGGCTGACCAGTGCAGGATACTGTTTTGAGTGGCAAAGGTACCGCCGATTGCCAGAATCAATCTGACTAGCCAGTGAGCTTCATAAGCCCGATGCGACCACAGACGGTGATAACCCGCTGTAATCGATATTTCGCAGAATGCGATACCCGCTATCATGGCGAAAACCTGCCAGCCATCGAATCCATGGATAACGGCATACAGGGGAACAACAACCAACGTGATTAAGGCAGTGATAGAGAAGACTGAAACGTTCAGCCAGATAAGGGCAGGTTTTTGCATAGCAACTACTCAATATTTGCAATACACCCAAGTTTACGCACAAAACTGAGGCATGGGAAATAAAACATACCCTTAATCCCCTCTGTCATTCTGGAAATGTAAATGGTTTTTAGCCATCCGATGGCCTTCCTGACAGGTGTACTCATGATTGACCAATCACAACAAAACCCTTTAAACCTTTAGTTTCAGCCTGACACCAGTAATGGCATTAATGAAACCAATCACTTCACCTCCAGCCTTTGCTTCAAAAAACCTCTCCTTGTTTTACGCTTAATTTCAGAATAAAAAAGAAACATTTAAACCTAACAGGGTCGTTTCATTTTCAGGTTCATTGGCAAAATACCCGGATGGAACCCCATTGATATTAAGCGCCGTCTTTTCACTTTTATCGAAATGCCAGTATTCAAAATAAGGCTCTATTTGTAATGTATATCCAGCTACACCCCTGATGCTTAAAGGCATCTTAAAAACCAGAACATCTCCCGACTCTAATTGTAGAGTAGTCCTGTCAAACCCTTCGAAGTAGATATCAAGGGTAGCATTAAGTGATTTGCCATATAAAATCTGGATTTCAAAATTTTTATTTGCGTCATTCAATACCTGGATTGATCCACCCATCATAATATATGGCCAATGATATATTTCAGATAGGGAATTAGTTATTGCAGTCTGATAGATATCCCTGTCCCAATGTCGCTCACCCATTTCAACCATCAAATATGTCGGGTATGGCTGCTCAAAAAGATGTCTTTTTATTTTAAAAGAATATTGATAGATAGTTTCTAAAGTTCGAGTTTCCAGGGGGCTACCTATCTGCGTCCGTCCACTATAATCCAGAGTGCTTTGCTGACCTGAAAAATTGAGACTATATTGATAAGGGTAATTATCAACCTTTGCCTCTATAAATAGCCCAGGCAAAAACCCGTCCTCCCTGTCTAACAGGTTCCCATTAAATGAAAACTCTTTATATTGAAAAGAAGAAAGATTTAAACCTGTTTCAAACTGATAAGTTGCTTCGCTCGCATACAGGTTGGCGAATATGCAAACGTTAAACCCTATAAATAACATATAGAGCCAGACCTGCTTTTTTTGCCAAAAGTCAAACATTAGCAGCTCCACTTATATGTATTTTCTGGCAACACGAATCCTTGCAGTCAAAAAAAACGCGAGATAACTCGCGTTTTTACATGATATATTAATGACTAAACTACCAGCCAGAAAAACTGACAGCTCCTGAGCCATCATTATAACTACCGGAATAAGTATCACAGTCAGTAAAATCTACTGATATTGATGTTCCGCCACTACCAGTGGCTCCTATATGGCCGGAGTCTGGATGACCATTGCTACAGTTAAAGGTCAACCCTGTTGCCGTCACATCCACATAACCATAGGTTGGATGATAGACAGTTGCAGACACATTCCAACCGGAATCATTACTACCATAAACGTCAGGATCTTGAATTTGATAAACTTGACCGCCGCTGCCGGTGTAATACTCTGTGGTAGAACAAGTCTCATTGTAATAATCACCGCCATCTTCCCAGCTACAGCTTTCCGTAAAATTCATTGGACCATAAGTACCTGATCCATAGGATCCTAGATCATAATCAACCGTAACATTTTTATAGGTAACAATTGCGGCTCCCGCGTAATACCCATCGGAATCACCTGTACCGGAAACCTGGATAGAACCATGAAAAATTAATGTGCCATAACCAGGTAATGTCATACATGCATTATTAAAAGTCATGGTTCCGCTGCTAGCCGTTTTATAATTATCAGGGACTGTTATAGTACCTCCACAGCTACCATCTCCCTGCAAATCGTTAAACGTTATAGTTGCCCCAGCTGGAAACTCCATGACCCTGCGATTTTTTAGCAGTTGTTTAGCAACTTCAACAACCCTGGCTCTCATACCAGATAAATTTGCATCTGTAACAACAACACCTATCGGGCTTACTTTCCCCCCCTCAGAGTCTGTAACTGCCTGTATCGAAGCTTCGGCAGAAGTTTCAGCAAGTGGTTTGGCACTAGTTGAACTGATTGTTGCCTCAGCTGTTGCTCCCGAATAAGAAAGCCCGGCAACATCGCCGCCGCTACCGCTACCACCACCGCCACCGCACCCGGTAAGACCAATAGCCCCTGAGACTAGTAAAGCTAGCCCAAGATTTGGAAATGATTTATTTGGTTTTTGATAAGAATACATATAAAACTCCTTGTTTTTAGATAATTAAGCATTAAGCCCACCAGACAGGTAAAAAAGTGTACCAAAAGGAATCTATTCTGAATATTCATATTTCTTTGTTTAAATTAAATCACGCCAAAGTGCTATAGCCTGATCACATAAACATACTTGTTATTTATCTTTTTTCTAACCCAGATTCTCATCGCGTAACTGATCAATCTCTTCACTGAGCTCAAACCACTCCATTTCCAGCTCTTCAAGTTGTTTTTTATTTTCTGCCTGTGCAAACAAGAGCTCCCGCAGCTCGTCTTTTTTATCATCCTGATACAGCTCTGCTTCGGACAGGCGCGCTTCGGTTTGCTGCTGTTGTTGCTGAATTTTCTCTACACTACGCTCCAGTCGTTTCTGCCTTGTCAACTGAGGTTGAATGAGCTTACGAAATTCTGCATCGCGTTTCTTTTGATCCTTTCTATCCGATTGTGAGGGCTTGCCATCCTCTTCTTTAACAACCTTTCCACCACGACGTTGCGCCAGCCATTTCGGATAGTCATCTATCTCCATTTTAAATTCCTGCACCTTTCCTGAATCCACCAGCAGTAATTCATCACATACCGTTCTTAACAGGTGCCTATCATGCGATACCAGAATGACACTGCCATCGAAGGTTTGCAGCGCATTATTCAGGGCCAGACGCATTTCAAGGTCAAGATGATTGGTTGGCTCATCGAGAAGTAGCAGGTTGGGTTTTTGCCAGATTAATAGCGCCAGTACCAGGCGCGCCTTTTCTCCACCAGAGAAAGGCCCAACAGGTTCCAGTACTCGATCACCCTGAAAATTAAAACCACCCAGAAAAGATCGTAACTGTTTCTCACTGGCTAAAGGATCTATACGCTGCAGGTGCAATAGGGCTGATGACTCCTTATCCAACTGCTCCAGCTGGTGCTGGGCAAAATACCCCACCTTTAAATCTTTAGCACTCTCTATGCTCCCTTCTAATGGCTGTATACTTCCGGCTATCAATTTAATCAGTGTTGATTTACCCGCGCCATTTAAACCTAGCAGCCCGATTCTTTCTCCAGCCAGTAATGTGAGCTCTATATTTTCAAGAATCTTTACATCGCCATATCCCGCAGTGACCTTATCCAGTCGCATCAAATGCTGTGGCAGCACATCTGGTTTTAAAAACTTAAAGTGGAAGGGAGTATCGACATGTGCTGGAGCAATCAGGGCCATACGCTCGAGTGCTTTAACCCTGCTCTGCGCCTGTTTGGCTTTGGTGGCTTTAGCCTTGAAGCGCTCAACAAATGACTGCATATGCTTGATCGTTGCCTGTTGTTTCACATAGCTGCTTTGCTGTTGTGCCAGCTGTTCTGCACGTAACACTTCAAACGCCGAGTAATTACCTTTATATAGCTTGATACGCTGCTGTTCAATATGCGCAATACTTTCCACCACCGAATCAAGAAAATCGCGGTCATGCGATATCATCAATAAGGTTCCAGGGTATTTCTTAAGCCAGTCTTCCAGCCAGATAACTGCATCCAGATCCAGATGATTGGTCGGTTCATCCAGTAGTAACAGGTCTGATCGGCACATCAATGCGCGTGCCAGATTCAGACGCATGCGCCAGCCACCGGAAAAATCTGTCAGTGGTCGGGTAAGGTCACTATCGCTAAAGCTTAGGCCTACCAGTAATTTTGCTGCCCGGCTATAAGCCTGATAGCCGTCGATCTCCTGCATGCGTGCATGGCATTGGGCTATCTCATGACCGTCATGTTTTTGTTCAGCCATCTGCAGACGGTTCTGTAGCTGATGCAGCTCTGTGTCGCCTTCCATCACATACTCTATAGCGGGGCGGCTACTCGCCTCAGCCTCCTGAGCCACATGAGCAATGACCCAGTCAGGTGCGATATAGCATTCACCTTCATCGGCATGCAACTCACCCATAATCAATGCCATTAGTGATGATTTACCGCAGCCATTGGCTCCGGTCAAACCCAGCTTCTGACCACTGTTAATATTGATATTGGCCGCTTCGAATAATAGTTGTGGACCACGACGAATGGCCAGATTTTCCAGCTTCAGCATGCTGTTTTTGCTCTATTATGGCCGACATGTCCGAATTGATTATCAACCATAACGGCTAATTCATGATAATATCGCGTGATTTTCTGTACGCGAAAACCCCATGAATATTGAAGATTACTATCTATTAGAGGATTCAAAGCTTTCCTTTACCCGGCAGCAAGCCAGCGATTTTGCGAAAAAGGTGGCTGGGGATTTTAACCCGATACACGATGTGGAATCCAAGCGATTTTGCGTGCCAGGTGATCTTTTATTCTCAGTCATTATCCATCACTACGGATTACGCCAGAAAATGATCTTTAATTTCTCCGGCATGGTTAGCGATGGTGTTGAGCTCAGTCTACCCGATTGCACCGAAGAACATCTGGCGATACTCGATCAAAAAGGAAAAAAATACCTGGCTATAGAGTGCTGTGGCGAATGCACTACCAATGCTGCATTGATCGAATCTTTAAGCACTCATTATGTTGAATTTTCCAGCCAGGCCTTCCCGCAAATCCTGATACCATTGATGACCGAAAAAAATGTCATGATTAATCCTGCTCGCCCCCTGATCATTTACGAGAGCATGAGTTTTGAATTAAACACGCTTGATATCAACGAAATCAGGCTGGAACTTGCCAATACTGAGTTGCAGGTAAATGGAAAACGAGGCGATGTGACTCTGGAATATGACCTGTTCAGCGCTGATCAGCATATCGGTCATGGATGCAAACGCATGGTGTTAAGCGGTTTACGCGAACTCGAGCAATCAGGCATTGATCTTCTGATAGAAGCCTATAACAACAGTAAACAGGACTTCCTGTCGCGGCAGCAATAATGCCCGAAGAGTTTCAACCGCCTTACTATGCCGTTATCTTTATTTCAAAACTAACGGATAACATCGAGGGATACCAGCAGGCCGCTGAACGCATGGTAGAACTTGCTCAAACAATGCCGGGCTTCCTCGGCCTTGAAAGTGCTCGTGAAGACAACGGCATTACCGTCTCATTCTGGCAGGATGAAGCATCGATACAACACTGGAAACAGCAGGCTGAGCACAAACTGGCTCAGCAATCAGGCATTAAGCAATGGTATGCAAGTTATGAAATGCATATCGCGCGCGTCGAACGCTATAAAAAATTTACTACCTAATGCCCGTCGAATCGGCTTCGACGGGCATTGTGATTATATAAACAAACTCACATCCGATTTTTGCGCCACAGGCAGGAAGCTCGCCGCACCCACCCAGTCTTCGATCTCAGGGATAAACTCATCCTTACCATAATCAAACAAATCTACCGTCATCTGACAGGCCACAAGTTTCACCTCTGCCTCGATACACAGATCTCGCAATTCCTGGATTGAGGCTATGCCTTTATTCGCCATTGTCTTTTTCATCATGCCACTGGCCATAGATTGAAATCCTGGCATCAGCGCCATCACCGATGTCGGAACTGGCATCTCCATACCGTTAGGCATTTTCATCGGCATAGCCGGATTGCCCAGAGGGGTAACCTGTAAATCAAGCTCACGCTTGAGCAGGTTTAACCCATAAAAAGTGAAAAAGATCGACACATCCCAACCTAATGCTGATGCAGTAGACGCCAGAATGAAGGGTGGATAGGCCATATCCAGCGTACCCTTGGTAGCAATAATACTCATAGAAGGCGTGTGTGCGGCATCGCGTTCGGCCATTTTCTGTTCAAAACGCCGATCAAACCATTCGTTAAAACTCTCCATCGAAGCATCTAATTGCTGTACGGCATTCATACCGACCTCCTTACTGTTTACGAATCTGAAAAACAAAATCACTGCCCGCCTGGCTGGATGACAGCAATTCATTACCCGTCTGAGTGCAGAAAGACTCTATATCCTTCAACGAACCCGGGTCGGTTGCCACCACTTCAAGCACATCACCCTGATTCAGTCCTGCAATCGTTTTTTTGGTACGCAATATCGGTAAAGGGCAATTCAGGCCACGTGCGTCTAAGGTTGCGGTTATCTCTGTTGTCATGATGGTTCTCCTATTTTCTCAAGTAAAGTTGACCGGTCAGTCAACATGTTGGGTAAAATTTTTTTAGTTCATTAACTCAATACGTATACCTTTAAGCGCGGGTCCCAGATGTTGAATTAAATCAGGATCATTACGTGATTTTGCCAGTAGTATCATGCCTTCCAGATAGGCCAGCATAGCTTGCGCAGTAAGGTCAGTATCAAGTGCCGAGATAGCACCTGCTTCAACTGCCTCAATCAGCGTCTGCTCAAAACGGGATTTGGTTTTATCGAATACTGCGCTCAGCTTGGCTCGCAATACATCATCGCGTGTACTCACCTCCAGCACCAGATTGCCGAACAGACAGCCCGGCATACGCCCTTCCAGGTCCTTAGCTGCTTTTTGCCAGTAATAGGCTGCATCGATCAGGTAATCCAGGCGTTCCATAGGTGGTAAATTCTGATCAAAGGCTTCTTGCACAAAACCATGCGCCCAGTCATCTGCCATATCGTCGATAACGGCCAGGGCTAGATCACGCTTGGAAGGAAAAAAGTGGTAAAAGCTGCCCTTTTGAACCTTAGCAACTTCACAAATTTGCTTTATGCCTATATCCGCATAATTGTTGCCATGAAACAGCTCACGGGCGGTGCTTAAGATTCGCTGACGGGTATCAAGACTTGCTTTCATAGTCGAAGATTATAGTTGACCGGTCGGTCTAGTCAAGATATTTATGCAGCAGCAATGGCTATCAATTAATAGTGTGAAACTTACATCTTTGAATGAAAGCTAGCCATTAAACCCAAAACTGACTCTAATATATCTAGTACATACCAGAATCCCGACGGCGCAGACTAGCTGTTTCAGTTCATTCAATGCTTAACCCATCAATGATTTCTTTTGAAATTCCTGTTTCATCCAAACTGGGGCCGCCATCCACTATAAAGCGAGAGATACGCGATTTGCCTCTTCCTCATCATCCTCATAGGATTGATCTTGCGGTAACCGAATAGGTTCTTCGGCAATACTATAATTTCTAAGCTCAGTAAAAATGGCAGGGTCAACCTGCCCCAGTGTTTCAACTTCTACTAGCTGCTCACCAGAAAGTGACTGAATCACTCCTAATGCTCCCACATCTATACCGTTTTTCGTCAGCTTATCCGGGGTCTCGGGGGAAAACATAACACCGTATGTGGTTGCTTGAATAAACACTTCTCCTGTCTTAGGAACATCGAGAACGATAGGCCGGCCCGTTGAGCCGAACGCCCCTGATAATGCTAGAAATGTGCCCTGGAAAGCGGTGATGTCGGGATTGCCGAGGTCAAAGGTGCCATTACCAAGAATTCCCCCTCCATTATTGGTTGCCATCACGATAACACCACTATTTCGATCTACTGCAACACTACCCGGGTTCAGCAGCATATTCGCATTCGACTGAATATCGATTCTATTGGAACCCGTAGTGGCCTGTAATCTGATAATTTCTACATCACCACTTTGATTCAACCAGATAGAGCCCGCGCCAGTAGTCACTATATCCATGCCGCCAACCTGGGTATCAAATCGATCATCACGACTACTGCCAATACTGCCTAGCGATTCGATCACCAAAGCATCAGCATGCACGTTTACAGCATTATTATTGTTATCGATAATCGTGCCATTTGGGCTCAGCAGACTCACAGTTCCTTGTGTCGCGGTTAAACTACTCACTTGAATGCTTCCGCCGTCTGCCTGATAGCGAATATCTCCAGATGCGGCCGTAGATGAGACCGAAGTTTTCATCGTAATAGTATTTGCTGCATGCAGATTTATGTCGCCAGCTCCTGAAACTATTGCGCTATCCTGATTGATACTATTAGCAGTTAGCGTCAGGTTCGCTGAACCTGTTGCCGTCAGACTTGACTGCAAGTTGATATCTCCGCTACCAGCATTAAGTTGACTATCACCACCACTTAAAAAATCACCACTAAGGGTGATACCCGTAGCTGTTATACCTGAACTCCCGGAAATATTGACATCACCCTGTATATCAGCCTCAGTAGCTCCAGCACTAATCGCAAGAGACGAGCCAGAAACAGAATCGATCAAATCCAATCCATTAGAGATCAACGAAATAGACGATGCTGCATTGATTTGATTAACACTTAGGGCATGAGTACCATTATTGACAGCGACATTGCCCCCATTTAAAACCAGAGTTTGCAGATGAATGATATTCTGTAAATCGATATCTCCATTCTGAGCAATTAGCTGCAGATCAGCGTTTTCATCAATATCAACATTGTTCGAAATTCCTCCGCTCTGGGAAAGTAGATTAACAGCCCCCGTGATAGTACTAAATTGGGTCAGAGCCAGATCTCCCTGATTTGACAGATACACATCCCCTGCTACATTCGCCAGATTCAGACTGTCAATATTGGTCAGGAAATAATTGCTGGCGGCACCAACGCTTGCAACCGTATCCAGCGTTAAACTATCTGCTGTTAACACTGCATTATTGCTAGTGGTAATACTTTCTGCACTTAAACTCACCTGTGCGCCACTCATATCAATATCTTCAAACAGATCGATGATATCACTATCACCTGCAGCATCTACGACAAGCTCTGTTTTACCCGTAAAACTGATATCCGCGCCACTATTAACGCTAAAACGCTGATTACCCAGTTCGATCTGATCATTACCAGTGCCGCCATTAATCTCCAAACTGCTAGCAACAAACTTATCGTTGACGCTTTCTGTTTCCTTAAATGAGACACTATAAGTAGTAGCGTCTACATTACTGTAGCTCAGCTGTTCGAACCCAGTATCCAATAGAGAATAGGTGACTTTACTGGTACTGGCGCTATTACCCGTCACGGTCAAGGTATCGTTACCACTGCCGCCGACAAAACTGATGGCACCGTTATATAAAGGAGTCAAAGCAATATTGATTATATCATCGCCAATACCCGCATTGATCTGGCCAGTTAAAGATCCACTACCTGATACAGTAAAGGTATCAATATCATTCCCACCAGTCAGCTTATTAAACTGGACAAACCTGAAACCATCCAGGGTACCGCTGTTCTCATCATCGATAAGCCAGCTATTGGGTGCATTGGTAGCAATCAGGGTACTGTTATTGTTTCCTTTAACCTGTTCGATATTAGTAAAGGACACCGAGTTAAGATTGACGGTAACGGCAGTGTCAACACTAATACCGGAGTAATCTACAATATCGCCAAGCGTGTTAGCTCCGCCATCAATCTCAATACTAATACCGCTGACCTCCATGTTAAATCGATCATCACCGGACCCACCATAAAGAGCCTCCATCCCTGAGAAACTGGTAAACACACCATTCACTTCCCCTGAACCTGTACCATCCACACGCCAGATTACATCAGTCGCAACCTGGCTATGTATACTATCCGAATAAGACGCTCCTGAACCACCGGCAATAGACGCCACCGACCCACCAGTGTAGAAATTAAAAGTATCCGTGGCGGCATTAGAACCCAGCAATGACTCAAAGCCGGAAAACTGAATCAACTCACCCATCACTGTGCTAACCTCTCCCTGATAAGTGCTGGAATCACCAATATTCCAGGTGCTTGCTGACGTCCATGCATTGGTCACCGTATCCCTAGTGCTACCGCCACCACCACTTATCGCCATACCCACTGCGCTATTTGCCAGGGTAAAATTGTCGACAACGTCATCCTGACCAGTTAGCTTGCCGAACGCGACAAAATCCAAAACACCATTCAATGTTCCGCTGGCATTACCATCCAGGCTCCAGCTATTCGTCGATGAGTTACTACCCAACAGCTGGTTGTCGCTGGTATAGGACGGATTCGCCTTAAGCTCATCGATGCGGATTACTTCAAGCACACTATTGGTACTATCTGCCAGCGCACTCAGTTGCACCGTAACCCCAGATGAGTTTTGCACCAGGTCTACCGTATCGATAACCGAGCTGGCAGCCAGACCACCATCGATCAGACCTGTGATGCTACCATCGGAAAACACAAAGGTGTCAGTGTCCCCCCCCCCTGTTAAATTGGCAAAGTCATAAAAAAACAGGCTTCCGATTTGCCCATCATTGACCCCATCGTTTTGAGAATCACCTGCTGTATGAGTTATAAACCAGGTATTGGCGATGTTATTGCCAATCAGTATACTATTCGCGCCATTACCGGTGACCCGCTCGAAGTTCACACGTCGACTAAACCCATTAGCCAGGTTGAACCTAACGATACCCGTATTACCAGACAGGTCAATGTTATCGCTGCCTGCACCAGCATCAACGGTACCGATCACTGTATTGCTACCGATAAAACGGAAGCTGTCATCACCACCCTGCGCGGTCAGGTTTTCAAAACCAGTGAACTGAATATTGAGATTGGCAGGGGTTGCTGCATCAGCCAGGGTGTTGCTGGAGTCAAGTGTCCAAAAGGTGTTTTTATTAGGACCTTTTAAGGTGTCATAGTCCGTGGAATTTGTATTTTTGCCCCCGTTTAAAACCATCTGGGTACTGATTATGGCGGCATCATCAATGGTGAATTCATCAATCGCAGTGCCACCGGTCAGGTTTGCAAAGTTACTGAAATCAAATCCGTTGATGGTACCCTGGTTCTGGCCGCTAATAACCCATTGATTGTAGGTATCCGCCCCTTCCAGGGTTCCGTATTCTGGATGAGCAGCATTGCCGCTAAACTCCTCAATATTAACAAAACCAGTATCCGTACCCATAGTGACTGTGAAGGAACTCCCCAGCCCGCTGAAATCAACAACGTCTTTAATGTCTTCATTACCACCATCAATATTGGCGATATAGTTGATATTGCTAATGGTAAAGGTGTCATCGTCGCTATTGCCTTGAATAGACTCAATGTCGGTAAAATCAATTTCGTGGTTATTGATGTATCCACTGTTGGAATCAGTGATGACCCAGGCATTTTCGACACCATCAGCTATCGAGTATTGCAGGCTATCCATAACGCTTTCACTACCGCCATTAATTTCGCCTGATAGCAAGCCACCCGATTGGACTAGAAACGTATCATCACCATCCCCACCGGTCAGGTTTTCCATTTCGCTGAAAGTCACACGATCTGTCGGTGTCGCCACATCCTGCTCGACATAACCGCCATTGGTGGTATCAATTATCCAGCGGTTGTCAACATTGCGCCCGGTTAAAGTGTCGGTACTGGTTCCACCCTGTAGAGTCTGGATATCGCTGAAGTTATCGATATAGTCG
>JBNKPX010000011.1:0-49516 GCA_050295575.1 Gammaproteobacteria bacterium
TCAAGCATTAAAATTAAAGCCGGAATCTTTCCGGCTTTTTTTTGTCTTCAAAAGAGGCTCAATTATTATTTGAAGGGATCAGGATGCAACAATCTGTCAAAAAAATCATACGTGATAATCGTTCTTTTATCGTATTTATGCTGTTGATGTTTGTATTTCGTAGCGTAGTCGCTGACTGGAATAATGTACCCACTGGATCGATGAAACCCACTATTCTTGAAGGTGATCGTATACTGGTGAACAAAATGGCCTATGATATTCGGCTACCATTCACCCATATCTCCCTGCTAGAACTGGGTAATCCCGAACGTGGCGATGTTATCATTTTTGATTCCAAAGTCTCTGACAAACGTCTGGTCAAACGCGTCATTGGCATTCCCGGTGACAGTGTTAGCATGTCGAATAACCGTTTGACCATTAATGGAAAACCGCTTCCTTACCATATCAAACAAAGAAATCCTGACATAATAGATGCTGAGGAAAATCTAAATGGTGTTAATCACGACATTCGAGTCCATTTAAATGCCAGGCCTCAATACAGCAGCTTTAATCCGATTATTGTCCCCGAAAACTATTATCTGGTATTGGGAGATAACCGGGACAACAGCGCTGATTCGCGAGTCATCGGCCTGGTGCCCAGGGCAGAAATAGTTGGCCGTTCGAGTAAAGTGGTCATGTCATTAAACTACGAGAACTATTATCTACCCCGAACAGAAAGGTTCTTTAAAACCCTGTGATCGATTACTATCCTGCGACTTACTTCATTAACGTCGCTCATCAAATATGATCTCTCGTGAAAAGCTTCAACAGGCTGTTGAACACAATCTCATACAGCAACAACAGCTTGAACCACTGTATGAATTTTTAACACAGGATAAACAGAGAGTTTCTATAACTCTTGAAACCAGAGAAGAACCGTTAAAATTTATTCGTAGTTTTGGCGATATCTTTATAACGCTGGGTATTGTTCTACTGGTTCTCGCCAGTCATCAAATTAATATCAGTGGTTACTATTATCTGGTACCCGCTGCAGGATTTGTGGTTCTTGCTGAGTGGCTGGTAAGGGTAAGAAAGTTAGTGCTACCGGGCATCGCAATCCTTATCGCCATCCTTTATTTCGTCAATAAGGCTATAGCGTTTAATAACCACGAGGCAACTACTTTCGGCCTTGCCGTATTATCGGTGACCAGCCTTTTATTCTATCTGCGCTATCGAATGCCATTTAGCCTGTTACCTTTGGTTGCCGGGATACTGGCCATTATTGTGTTACAACTGGGCATGGATTTACTGGAGAAACCATGGGTGTTTATCCTGCTCGGACTGATTGTATTTACTATCGCCATGGGCTTTGATATTCAGGATACCGGCAGGAAGTCACATCTAAGTGACAGTGCTTTCTGGCTACATCTACTTGCAGCGCCACTACTTGTGCATGGCTCCATGGTAACCCTGCTCATCAATGATCCGGCCTGGCTGCAATCGATTAATAAAGAAATCATCATGATCCTGTTCTTTATCGTGTTCTTTCTCATCGCATTATTACTGGACAGAAGAGCGCTACTGATCTCAACCCAGATCTATGTGATCTATGCGTTAACCCAGTTGTTGCAGAGCCATATGAGTAGTACTCAAAATGTATTGATGTACATCTTGATGGGGCTGGGCCTTTTTGTGATCTTTTTTGGTACCTACTGGTATAAGACACGAAGCCTGCTTTTTGGGTTTTTACAGCGCTATGCGATCAGCCGTTTTATACCAGACTTATCCGAAGATAGTTCTATTAAGGCGGGTTAGGGCTCTTTTATCACAGCTTTTAAGCTGTCATCGATCAACGTGTCTATGCTGTGTTGTTAAAGGTTGGTAAGGATCACCAGATACTTAAAAGATTTATGGGGTAATCTACTATTGCCCCATACCAATACCACCGCCCTGCTATTTGTCCAGGTAGTAGTTAACGACAATAAACTGTTGATTGGGGTCAAGCGTATTGCCAGGGATGTTTTGTTTATACACAAATAGACCCAGCCCAAATTTTTCCTCAGCGTAGCGATCCCCCGGAATACCAGTAACAGATCCAGCAAAGATAAGGTCGGTACTCCAGGTATGGCTGTATGCGTAACCCGCTGATGAGCTGCCTTCAACTCCCAAGCAAACCGATGGGTTAATTCCGCTTGCATCAGGTCCGCAGCCCTTAAGGGATAAATTGACATAAGCGCCAACGCTGTGTTCATTGGTTTCAGACGTTGTTACCCCGGTTTCATAACTTACCGCATTGCTTTCCCCTTGAGGAACCGGTGTATATTGACTCGCCATAGCCACCAAACTGGTGTGAGCTCCAGAGGCAATAGATCCGACTTCGCTCATGCTCGGGTAACTATCCAGATCGCCAGGTACCACTTCCAGAATGGATGTGTCTATATCCATCTGACTGCCATTGGTAGCATTGTAATAGTCCTGACTCATGGCAGACTGCCTTCGACCTGTCGGCACACTGAGACTTATTGTTGTACCAATCAGAGTGGAATCCGGATGCGATACAACAAGGTATTGATAACGGTCATAAACAAAGGCATCAAATACCACCAGATTATTATCCGCACCGGCGCTATAGGTAATCAGCTCACTGGTCTCAAGCCCCCAGTTATGCTGATAGCTGTATTCAGCACCTATGGATCCTTCAAGTTCTATCTTCCCAAGCTTTATCTTCATGAAGGGGATATTGACCTCGGGCGTCCACTCGAACCCGGCAACGATACCCGCACTGGCATTTACATAAACTCCATGCTCGAAGCTTTGGGTCGAGCCATGACCAAACTCGGTAGAACAATTGCCAACGTCCTGCCCACTTGCTTCGGAACATGGAGGCGCGGCTAGAACAGCAACTATGGTGTTATCGCTGGTATAAACCGTATGCCCTGCTTTCTCGACGATAAGTGAATCATCATCAACATTGGGTAACGCCAGTTTAGGATCCCCAGCAATCCACCAATAGAAGCTACTACTCCCTTGCAGGGCAAATTTTTTCCAGGCCAGGCGGACATCTGGGTTTAATGGATCGAAACCGGCGCAATAATCCTCTGCGGCTTCTGCTTCACAATCGGCAAAGTCGAAGTGTTCAATCCATACTCCGTTAGGTATTGCATCACCATTATAATCAACAGTAGAGGTCACATCAGCACGCCGCAAAAAAACAAAATCATCCCTTAGGTCGCCATCGATATCACCTACCTGAATATCCCGGGTGAGATAACCTTCCGACAGATCCTGAGCTCGCTTCCCAGCATTACTGTCGAGGGCAATGGAAATATGCTCTTCAGGGATACGGGTGACAAATTCCGTCACTAGTGATGATGTGGATTCAAAAATTC
The DNA here is from genome assembly GCA_050295575.1 of Gammaproteobacteria bacterium. Taxonomy (GTDB): domain Bacteria; phylum Pseudomonadota; class Gammaproteobacteria; genus JACNJF01. The sequence continues at coordinate 3,369 of JBNKPX010000011.1, forward strand.
TATCGGCCTTAAATTTTGTTAAGACATTGTGAAACAGAAGCTCATCACGGCCATCACCATCCAGATCGGCTGTCTTGAAAATATTCATCATCCCTTTTCCTGCAGGGAATGACCTTGCTTCCATGTTTTCAAAAGCCTCTAACCCGTTGGTGCTATAGGAGGTGACTTGACGCAATTCAAGAGTGCTGGATGTTGCCTGCGAATGAGTGTTTTGAGCTACAAATAGATAATCTCTTATCCACGAGCAATATCGTAAACTACCTAAAGGGCCGCCATCATTATATTGGGTTAATCCAATAAGCACCTCATCTGCGCCATCGCCATCGATATCAGCGGTGGTAACCGCAATAGAATCCTGTGGGGCATAGGCTGACAATTTCATATTATCGCTGATTGTCTGTTGTGGGCTGATTTCGACCATTGCGGCACTGAGATCATCGAGAACGGCAAAAGCAGAGTAGGCCTTATTGTATTTTATGGCGTAATTAGCCACGGTCACAGCGGTATCCTGAACCCAGGTAAACACTACTTCCGGTTTGCTGTCAGCATCCACATCACCGGCTGCTACCTGCACTTTGACAATGACATCACTGGTTTCGGGAGTTATCGAACCCTGTTTTGCAATGAGATAGCTGCCAGTAGCGCTGTCAAAGTCGACGACATAATAGTCTATCGTTGAGCGTGTCCGACTACTAGTGGCAATAAGAATCTCATCTTTACCATCAGCATCAAAATCGGTCTTGGCAACATCTATGCTGTCAGCACGACCAAATGTGAGGGGCAAGGCATTCTCACTAAAAACGGTTTTATCAATGGTATCGATAATGCTCAGGGTAATTATCCCAGTAGCGCTACCATCGTGATTTATAACGGCGGTTTCATCCCACTTATCGTCGTCAAATTGTCCAGAAACCGGTATCTTTTTCCAGCCGAGAGAGCTGTACCCTGCACTACCAGTAATTCCTGCCGCACTAGTTGTTGATACATTCGTCAAGGGATAAGGATTATAAGGTGGGTCTTCAACGACAAAATGATTTTGTGTATTGCTGCTCCAGAGTATGGCGATTTCGGGAATTGTACCCAACGATATTTTATTTCCAGCGATACCAAGTGGGTTGTATTCTTTCGGTGGGGGACGTTTTCCACTTAGTAATATTTCACCCGTGTGGAAGTTCGATTCAAAAGAGTGCTCAAGTGTCAGACCATTACTTTTTACTTCTGGTGAAATGGTGATGGAAAACGTATCCAGGTCCTGATAACGGTCTGGTGTAAAGATCAGTGCCCGTTGATTAACAATCGTAGTTCCTGAGACAAGCACTCCGCTTGAATTATGGACCCGAATGCTGTCATCTGCTTGTGAGGTATCTAGTTTCTGCGAAAAGACTACCGTAATTTCCTTGTCAAGGGCAACATCGGTTTCATCTGCTTCGGGTGTAATGGAAACCACTGAAAGCCTGTCCGAAGGATTAGTGTCATTGGGTGAACTACCTGAGCCACCACACCCAGTCAGCAGAAGAAATATTCCTATCAATATGGGGAGCAATAACCTTACAGTAAGATCTTTTTCCAGCATGTTTAGGTGGGGTCTCATAGCCAGTCTCCCTGAGTTGGTATAGTTGAGTTTCATCCCCCCTTGTAACCCTCGCTGTGGCCTTATACCACTGTTAAAATCGTTAAAAAACTCCTAACTTATTGAAACTATAGAGAATGCGCTTTGGAATAAATTTTATTAAAGGTTGATGTTGATAAGCTGGGTGTTGCAATAGGATCTGGGATAAGGGGTTCCCACTTGATATATACATTATTTCAACGACCTTCTAGGTGTTAGCATCCCACTCTCTGGCTATTACTCGACGAGCATTTCAATCAAACCACTTTATAATCAACAGCAATGATTCTGCGCGATCTCACATTACGATCACTTTTTATTGTCTTGCTTGTTTGCTGCTTTAACGTCTGTATTGCCAGCGATGAGTATCCTGTTGCTATCAATGGAGAGCTTGATTTATCTGGGTGGGATTTTGACAAAAACGGAGTGGTAAAGCTTGATGGGCAGTGGGCTTTTTACTGGCAGCAGCTGCTTTCACCGCAAGATTTTTTTCAACCAGAAGGCATAACGATGACGGATAGCTTCTTCATTCCCGGTCGTTGGGATGGCCGTCTGATTGAGGGTGTTGAGCAAACCGGTGATGGCTTTGCGACATTTCGTCTGCTGGTTAAAGTGAATCCTGCAGCCCGGATTTTGGCAATTCGTATCAAGGAGGAATCTTCAGCTTATACATTGTGGATCAATGGTAAAGAGGTCGCCCGCAACGGTGTGGTTGGTGATAGCCCTGAGCACATGGTTGCGCAATACCTGTTGCAGTTAAAACCCTTTGTTGTGGACAGCGATTCGCTGGAATTTGTACTTCAGGTATCAAACTTTCATCATCGTAAAGGGGGGGTATGGTTTCCCATCGAGCTGGGTAATTTTAGTGATATTCAAAACAGGCAATACCTCGCCTGGGCTGTAGATCTTTTCCTGTTCGGCAGCTTGCTGGTGATGGGGCTTTATTACCTGTTTATTTTTTTACTGCGCAAAAAAGAATACTCGGCGATTTATTTTTCTGTGTTTTGTCTGTTGATAGCGGTGCGTACGGTTTTTACCAATACACGTTTCTTCGTGTATCTGTTCCCTGATTTCCCCTGGGAAATTATTTATAAAATTGAATTGCTCACCGTGACAGTGACGTTTCCAGTGATGTTGATGTTTATTCACTCACTATACCCAAGGGAATGCTCCAGATATGTTGTGCGTGGTATTCAGGCCATAGGCGTACTCACCAGCATTTTTGTAGTGCTGGTCGATGCCCGATTATCCAGCCATATCGTTGTGCCCTACCAGTTGGTGATCGTGTTTCTGTATCTGAACATCACCTATGTGCTGGTCCGAGCTGTGTTACGCAAAAGAAGCGGTGCCGGGATTATCCTGATTGGCATGACGCTATTATATGCATCCATTATCAATGATGTGCTGGCGTCTCAGGCTATTATCTCCACCCCATTCCTGGCATCCATTGGCATGCTGCTGCTGGCGTTGTCGCAATCGTTTGGACTGGCACGTAATTTTGTTGCCGCATTTAACTCGGTTGAAAGACTATCTAGCGAGCTGGAACAGAAAAACCTACAACTCATCCTTAAGGATAAATTGAAAGATGAGTTTCTTGCCAATACCTCGCATGAGTTGCGTACCCCCTTACACGGCATGATAGGTATTGCCGAATCCCTGTTAGTAAGTACAAAGGATAATGCAGTGGATGGTACCCGCAAAAGCCTTGAGCTGATTGTGGACAGCGGTCAGCGCCTGTCACGGCTGGTTAATGAAATCCTCGATTTCCTTCGCCTTAAGCATAAGGATTTTACTCTGGAACGTCAGTCAGTGGATCTTTACAGCCTGATCGATAGCGTGATTATGCTGACTGATCAGCTGGCAAAAGCCAGGTCGCTGAAATTGATCAATAACCTGCCGACAGATCTGACTGCAGTTTTCGGCGATCAGAACCGATTACAACAGGTGCTGTATAACCTGATTGGAAATGCCATCAAATATACCGAGCAGGGTCAGGTACAGGTAACTGCTCATCTTCAGGGTGAAGAGGTTATCGTGAGTGTGGTGGATACGGGTGTCGGAATTGCTTCAGACAGACTGCAGGCGATTTTTCAACCATTTGAACAGGCTGATAACACCTCGACTCAACAGACAGAGAGCAGTGGACTGGGGCTGGGAATCTGTCGACAGCTTGTTGAATTACATGGTGGTCGCTTAAGCGTGGAATCTACACCTGGAAAAGGTAGCTGTTTCAGCTTCAATCTGCCCTGTGCTACCGAGTCAATGGCCAGGCTTGAAAGCAGTGAACATATTCCAGTAGCGCAAAACCCATGGGCGGAGCTGGCTGTTCCAACCCTGTCGGTTGAACAGGAAACGCCGGGCTCCAGCACTGCAGCACGGATTCTGGTGGTAGATGATGATCCGGTGAATTTGCAGGTGGTGATTAATCACCTCAGCGCTGAAGGCATGGCTGTTATCACTGCGTTTGATGGTGAGGACGCGTTGCAACGCCTGGAGAAAGGAGAGCGCTTTGACCTGGTTCTGCTGGATATCATGATGCCGGGCATGAATGGCTATGATGTCTGTCGGCAAATACGCCTGCAGCATACTGCCGCAGACCTTCCGGTACTGATGCTGACTGCAAAAAGTGAGTTACAGGATCTGGTGCAGGGGCTGGAATGTGGCGCTAATGATTACATTTCAAAACCCTTTGCGCGTAGGGAATTACTCGCACGTGTACAGGCCCAGTTAAAGGTAGGACTGGCGCATAAAACCCTGGCTGAAAACCAGCGCCTGAAACAGGAGGTAGAGCGGCGCAGACAGATTGAGTATGACCTGCGCCAGATACAATACCGACTGGGCGGGATTCTAAACTCGGTACCCGAAGCGATGCTGGTGGTGAATGAAAATGCAGAAATCAGCTTTAGCAATCAGGCATTTGAAAAACTGACGGGGTATCGATCTGACGAGCTACTGGGGAAATCAACAGGTATATTGTTCAGCGCTGATGACGAAGAGCAGCAACCTGATGTCTGGCTTGCGAAACTGGATGATGATGAATTACAAAGCCAATGTCTGGCACTCACCTATCCTGATCACAGGCCACATATGCATCAGTTACAACCCAAACGCCTGGAACTGGAAGACGAGCAGCTACTGGTGTTAATCGTGCAACCCGTGATGAATGATGGAAACTCGCCACAAAGACCACTTGCCCTGTCATTAATCGAATCTGTAAACCAGAATCGAAATCGACTGCGGCACCTAAAACAGGTGCTGGGTAATATCACACCCCAGCTAGCCTCCGGTCAGCCTGAATTGATGCAAGACATCAATTCGCTAGACAGCGTACTTGCACAGTTAAGCCATGGCCTGTCATCTGAAGATACTTCATTAGATCAGCATCAGGCCATAGTAGAAGTGATGCAGCTAACGATTGAATACTGGCAGGAAAGTACGCAAAGCAACAAAGCTGAACTGGCGCGTCAATCAGGTTTATGGAAGGTGTATACCAATGAAGATGGCTGGGACAGAACACAAACCATGGATCGATACCTGAGTCTCGAAACCCTGCCTAAAAGGCCACGCAGGAAACAGGTAATTCGCACAGCAGAATTTGCATTGACCCACTGCGGCGAGGATACTTCTCTAGCCCAGCAGTTAGAGCTTGCATTGGCACAATTGCACCGATTCTCAGTTGGTAATTGAGCGCATCCACGATAATGCAGCCATAGATCTTGCTAACCAGCAACCACCTGTCTGCATCGATAGTTTCGCTTTGAGTATCAAGAGGTTTGTTTGTTGATTACTAAAATTCATGAAATAAACGAATATGGTCCCATTGTTACCATGTAATGACAGATATTGAAAGGCGCTAAGGTATTATTGGATACTTTAATCCTTTAAAGCTATATTTGACGTATATATGTATTTACTATTTTTTTAGCGTTTCATATTACTGATTAGGGCAAAACAAGTCTCGACAGATAGATTTGATATATAGGGTTACGGTTTTGAAAAAAGCATCTGGTTTTACTCTTATTGAGCTGGTAGTGGTTATTGTCCTGTTAGGCATTTTATCTACAATAGCACTGGGTAAATTTGTATCACTGGGCTCTAAGGCGAGAGAGGCAACAGTACAGGCTCTGGCTAGTGAACTTCGCTCTACTGCTGAGATGGCTCATGTTTCGTGTATAGTGTCGCCTGCTTGCGATGAAAGTGCATCAACTGCATTCTTTACCATGGATGACGGTAAAGTCTATCGAGTCAATTATGGCTGGCCAGATGCTGGTAATACCGTATTTGGGTTACAAATTGATAGCTTGGTCATTACGACGGGTTATAGAATAACCGAGATATCAAATAGTACTACCCTGTTTGAGGTTGAAAGTGCGGCAGATCCTGCTAACTGTTCGGTAGCATATGTAGATGCTTTTCATGGTGGCGGAAATGTGACAATAACCGCTAACACCTCTGGCTGTTAGACATATCTACGGCACCTCATTCTCAGCTACAAATTTTTTATTAGCAGATAGTCAACACAACATTCTCCACACCACTGATCCAGTGGTTTTAAAACATCCAAAAGTCAATGACCGCCTGTCTGGCTGTATATTATCTTCCCGGCCAAAATCGTTATGCTATAAACTAGAATACTAGAAGTTTTGAATTCCAGAGGTTCTAATGTGGCATAGCTGACCTCGTCCAAAATTCAATAAAAGACTTTGATACTATTTCGAGGTGTACGATGAACACGAAACACCTGATTACCGTATTTTTTTTAGTAACCCTGTTCGTGGTGACCTGCGACAACGCGCCACCACCCAGCGGCCACAGCTACGGCATGGGTTCATTAAGTGATGCAAAACCCCACTACCACCTCGCCACCCACCCATTGCTCAATCCGAAGAAACTGATTGAAGCCGGTATGAATGCAGTCGTAAGCAAGCCTATCTATTCAACGGTAGATTGGGGATAGCAACATGAAACACCTATTCCGGCTTATCATACTATTACTGATCTCCTGCTCGGTTATTGCCGCACAAAATGAGGCTGTGCTCAAACTCGGGGTGCTCGCCTATCGACCCAAACCGCAGGTTATGCAGCAATGGCAACCGGTAGCCGACTATCTCCAGTCATCACTGGCACGGCCTGTCGAACTCGCAGTCTACGATCATACAGAGATCAGCATCGCCGTAGAACGGCGTACTGTAGATCTGCTGATTACCACTGCAAATCAGTTCATTCTACTTCAGCATAGCGCTGGTCTTTCCTCCCCGCTGGCGACACTGATCAGGCATGAAGGAGCAAATCATCTAAATACCTATGGTAGCGTCATCATAACCCGCTCGGATCGTGATGATATTGCGTCATTGGCAGATCTTGCCGACAAGCGTATCGCTACAGTTTCAGTGGAGGCATTCGCCGGCTATCAGATGCCGGCGTACGAACTGCTTGAGGCAAAAATACCTTTGCCCGAGGGTGACAGATTGTTACTTACCGGTCAGCCCCATGACCGCATCATCCAGGCGGTACTAGAAGGTCACGCCGATGCCGGTTTCATTCGTAGCGGGCTGCTGGAATCCCTGGCCAGGGAGGGAAAGCTTGCCCCTGACAGGATCAAAGTGATCAACCGCCAGCGGCTAGCGAATTTCCCCTATGCGGTTTCCACCCGGCTCTACCCTGAATGGCCGGTAGCTGTCATGCCACATATCGACAGTGCGTTTACCAGCCGCCTGGCTGCAACCCTCTACCTGATGCCGTCAGAGATACTCAAGGACTCCAGCTTAAATCTGCACGGATTCGGTATCCCCGCCAACTATGAGGTGGTGGAAAACCTGCTGCGCCGCCTGCGTCTGCCCCCATTTGATCAGGTGCCCGATATCAGTATGCAGGATCTCTGGCATCTTTATACCTGGAGGATTATTACCCTGGCTGGGTTACTCATATTGCTGCTTGCAATCAGCGCTGGCCTCATTGCTATGGTACGACGCTCGCGTAGTTCGTTGCAGAAACTGAAACAGATGACTGAAAAAGAGAAGCTGATTCTTGCCAATCTTGCGGAAGGGGTTTACGGAGTTGATACTCAGGGGCGCTGTATTTTTATCAATCCCAGCGCTTTGAGCATATTGGGACTTAGTGAGAAAGAGGTTATCGCACAGGATACCCACGCGTTGTTTCATGCTCATAAGGAGGATAGCGGCTCCAATTCTGCAGACAGCTGCCCTGTCATGCTGGCGCTTCGTGACGGCAACAGACGTGAGCTTGAAGACCTGTTCATTAACTCAGACGGCAGCAAGATCCCTGTCTGGTTAGGGGTATCGGTTATGCGTCACGCGAATAATATTATCGGCGCGGTTGTCGCCTTTCAGGATATCAGCGAACGTAAGCAGGCCGAGGCTGCACTGCGCAAAAGCGAGGCCGAGCATCGCCAGATAGTCGCTACCTCCAGAGAGGGCATCTGGGTATTAGGTGCTGATGCAACAACCACCTTCGTCAATGCCCGCATGGTGGAAATGCTGGGCTACGAGGTAGAGGAAATACTTGGTCGGCCTATGGATGACTTTTTATTCGAACAGGATATTCCTGCTCACCAGCAAAAGATGAAAGACCGTCGCAGTGGCATAGCGGAGAGCTATGAACGCTGCTTTCGACGCAAGGACGAACAGGCAATATGGGCCGTCGTTTCCGCAACGCCAATCTACGATGATGACCATAACTTCAATGGCTCGTTTGCCATGTTCACTGATATCACCGAGCGTAAACTCGGTGAGGCGGCTAATGCAGCGAGATTGCACCTTATTCAGTTTTCGATGAATAATTCATTAGAGGATCTGCTGGAGGAGGCTCTAAATCAGGCTGAACAGCTAACCGGTAGCCTCATCGGTTTCTATCATTTCGTCGACGATGACCAGAAATCTCTTAATCTGCAGGCCTGGTCAACCCAGACCAAAACAAAGTTCTGCAAGGCAGAAGCGCAGCTATCTCATTATCCAATAGCCGATGCTGGCGTGTGGGCGGATTGTGTGCGTGAGCGCAAGACCATAATACATAACGACTTTGCCTCACTGACCCACTGCAAGGGCATGCCAGAGGGTCATGCCGAGGTCATACGCGAACTGGTTACCCCGGTATTTCGCGGTGACAAAATCCCGGCCATTCTGGGGGTCGGAAACAAGTCTGCAGAGTATACTGAACAAGATGTTGAAGTCGTTTCCCTGATCGCTGATCTGGTCTGGGAAATCGCTGAGCGCAAGCGTGTTGAACAGGAGCTGGATAATTATCACAAAAATCTGGAACTGGCTGTACATGAGCGTACCGCCGAACTGCGTCTTGCTCGGGATGCTGCTGAGGCGGCCAACAAGGCAAAGAGTGCCTTCCTCGCCAACATGAGTCACGAACTGCGCACCCCGCTCAATGCCATCATTGGTTTTTCTCAACTCATGCAGCAGGATGCTACTTTAAGCAGTGAGCAGCATGAGAATATGCAAATCATCAACCAAAGCGGCGGACACCTGTTTAAACTAATCAATGATGTACTGGAGATATCCAAGATCGAGGCTGGTAAGGTTCAACTGGTTATCGCTAGCTTCGACCTGCACGAACTAGCACGCGAAGTATTCGACATGATGAAGCTACGCGCCCAGCAAAAGAGCCTGCATCTTGAGCTCGATCAATCTTCCGATCTCCCTCGTTTCATCAAAGGTGACGAAGCGCGCCTGAGACAGATTTTGGTTAATCTGTTAGGCAATGCAGTGAAATTCACTGAACAGGGCTCGGTCATCCTGCATCTGGGTGTCAACAGAGATGCTCAGCATCACCTGCAGATCGTTATTGAGGATAGTGGACCGGGAATTAACGATACTGATAAGCAACTCCTGTTTAGACCCTTCATGCAGCTGCCGACAGGGATAGCACACGGTGGGACCGGACTAGGTCTCTCCATCGTGCGCCAGTTCGTGCAAATGATGGGCGGCAACATTTCCGTAGAGAGTACACCGGGCAAGGGATCGAAGTTTTGCGTCGAGTTGCCGCTGGAAGAGGCAGAGCCAGAAGAAGTGCTATTACTCACCAGCATGCGGCAGGGTGAAGTCACCGGCCTTGCTCCGGGGCAACCAGCTTACCGTATCCTCATCGCTGAGGATCATCGTGATAACCAGCTGCTGCTAACCAAACTGATGACCGACCTGGGCCTGGAAGTTAAGGTGGCGAAAAATGGCAAGGAGTGCATAGAAATCTTCAAACAGTGGCGACCAGACCTGATCTGGATGGACCGGCGTATGCCTGTAATGGGCGGTGTGGAAGCCACCCGGTATATCCGTCAACTACCAACAGGAGAAGAGGTTAAGATCGTTGCCGTTACCGCCTCTGTGTTCAAGGAGCAACAGCAGGAATTATTAACGGCGGGAATGAACGGTTTCGTACGCAAGCCCTACAGATTCAATGAAATCTACGACAGTCTGGCCAGACAGCTAGGCATCAGATTCACCTATCGCACAGACACATCAGCTGATGAGGTTGTAAACGAACAGCTCACGCAGCAACAGCTGACAAAAATCCCCATACAACTACTCAATGAATTACATACCGCACTGGAATCTCTTGATCGCGATAGCATTAATATCGCAATTGCGCGCATAGCTGAAAAGAATACTGAGATTGGAAAAACCTTTTCCCAGCTTGCCACTGACTTCAATTATCCTGATATATTGAAAGTGCTGGATTCGGTAAATGCTGACTAACATGCTACATAGACAAGCACTGCAAGGAGACAATTTATCATGACCGACAGTGACAGCGGATATATCCTCGCCGTTGACGACACGGCTGCCTCGTTACGTCTGCTTACCGATATTCTAAACGGCGAAGGCTATCATGTACGCTCGGCTATCAATGGAGAACTGGCATTACGCGCAGCAGCAAGCGAGCCTCCGCAGCTGATTTTGCTCGACATAAGCATGCCAGGGATGGATGGTTTCGAGGTCTGCCGCCGCCTGAAGCGAGATCCCCACTTGCGTGATGTACCTGTGATCTTCGTCAGCGCTCTTTCGGAGATGGATAACAAACTGACTGGTTTTGATCTTGGTGGCGTGGACTTTGTCACCAAGCCTTTCCAGCGTGAGGAGCTACTAGCACGGGTGCGTACCCATATGGAACTGTCCAGGTTGCAACACCATCTGGAGGATATGGTAGAAGAACGCAGCCATTCGCTGCTGGAGAGTGAGCGGCGACTGAAGAAGAGCCTGTTTGAGTCTGTCGCGGCGGTAGCCGCTATGGTGGAATTACGCGATCCCTATACCGCCGGTCATCAGCGCAATGTAGCAAGGCTGGCTGAAGCCATTGCACATGAACTCGGCTTATCGGAGCATATGATTGAAGGGATTAAGCTGGCATCGGTAATACACGACGTGGGAAAAATCAGTATCCCTGCCGAGATACTCACCAAACCGGGACACATCAGTGATGCAGAATTTACCTTGATCAAAGAACATCCGCTACGGGGTTACGAGGTACTCAAGGGAATCGATTTCCCCTGGCCCATTGCCCAGACCATTTGTCAGCACCATGAACGCCTGGATGGCACGGGTTACCCCTACGGTCTGCAAGGCGACGATATCCTGCTCGAGGCACGCATACTCGCGGTGGCGGATGTTATTGAAGCAACAGCTACCAACCGCCCCTATCGCCTCGGCAAGCATCTAAGTATTGAAAATGCATTAGAAGATATCGAGCAAAACCGCGGCAAGATATTTGATGCCAATGTTGTTGATGCCACACTAAAGCTATTCAGGGAAAAGGGCTTCCAGCTCGAAGCTGAGGATTCCACGCCTGTTTGATCAGTGACGAAAACGCTTCCACCACTCGTTCGTATTATCACCCAGTAATAACATACAGGGGGTAAGTACCAGTGTTAGAATGGTGGCAAATGTGAGTCCTCCCGCAACACCGGTGGCCAGCTGTACCCACCATTGTGTGGATGGCGCACCTACCGTGATATCTCTATGAATCAGGTCAATATTGAGTTTAAGTACCATCGGCATCAACCCTAGAATGGTGGTTATGGTGGTAAGCATAACCGGACGCAGGCGTTGCGCAGCCGTTCTGAGTATGGCCTCTTTCACCTGCATCCCCTGTGCGCGCAGAATATTGTAGGTATCGATCAATACGATATTATTGTTCACCACGATACCTGCCAGTGCAATCACACCAACCCCACTCATGACAATGCCGAATGGTTGTCCAGTAGTAAGCAGGCCTAGTAACACGCCAACGGTTGAGAAGATGACTGCGGTTAAAATCAGCAAGGCCTGGTAAAAGCTGTTGAACTGCGTGACCAGGATAATGGCCATGATGAATAACGCTACCAGAAAAGCCTTACTAAGAAATGCTTCTGCTTCGCGCTGATCCTCATCCTCTCCCTTGAACTTAAGATCTAAACGCGAATCTAGCTGAACATTGTTATCCAGCCATTGCTGAATCTCGGCTACCTTGTTGGCAGGTAGTATACCTTTAGGTACATCGGCCTTTACTGTCATTACCCTTTGCCCATCTACCCGACTGATCGTACCCTGCTTTGCTGCCGGTTTACTGCTGACAAAATTACTGATCGGCACCAGCCCGTATCTAGTCTGTACCCGCAGCCTATCCAGTGCCCCCAGGTCACGCTGGTTTTCTGGTAAACGCACAATAATATCAACCTCTTCATCGGCATCATCGGGTCGGTAGTCACTAACCTTGATACCATTGGTGACCATTTTCACGGCGTTACCAACAATAGTGATGTCGGCTCCGAAGCGGGCCGCCCTGGTACGGTCTACGCTAATCTGCCATTCGATACCCGGCAATGGACGATCATCTTCAACATCGACAAAACCATCCAGCTCATCGATCAATTCCCTGATCTTTACCACAGCGGGTTCTAGTAGTTGCGGATAACGCGAACCAATCTGTAACTGAACAGGCTTGCCTCCCGGTGGACCACCTTCCTGTTTACGGGTTTCGATATGTATGCCTGCGATGTCAGCGGTTCTACGGCGAATCTCGGCCAGTATGCTGTCTGCAGGATCGCGCTTGTCCCAGTCGTCAAATTCCATCTGGATCACACCAATGGTATCGGGAGGCACATCCTGCCCACCACCCGATAGCCCCAGCCCGCTGTGGCTATACAGGGTCTTAATCCCTTTCAGGCCAAGTATGCGTTGTTCAACCTGCTTAACCAGATCATCCTGTTCGTAAACCGACAGGTTTCCACGTGCCAGCACATTTACTGCAGCCGATGGCGGTTCTACCTTGGGGAAGAACTCTACCCCTTTACCGTATGTACCATAAACTACATACACCAGTATCAGAAAAGCGAAGCAGGCGATCAGGATCAATCCCGGAAAACGTAATGTCTTTTCCAGAAAACGCACATATAGCCCTGTCAGCCCGTTAATTTCATGTAACTCTCCTGTTTCTGCCGCTGCCAGACTCTGTAAGGAATTGTCACTTAACGGACTACGTTTACCGATCAATTCACCTAGCGTGGGAACGAAAATAAGTGCCATTAACAGGGATGCGGAGAGCGTCGCTATTAGAGTGATGGGCAGATATTTCATAAACTCTCCCATCACACCGGGCCAGAACAACAGTGGCATAAACGCTGCTAGTGTGGTGGCTGTTGAGGCAGTGATAGGCCAGCTCATTCTGTTAGCGGCAAAAGCATAGGCTTGCTCACGCGGCATGCCTTCGATCATTTTGCGATCAGCCATTTCGGTCACCACAATCGCACCGTCGATTAGCATCCCCACCGCCATAATGAGTGAGAACAGCACCACGATATTGATGGTCAGCCCCATGGAGTCGATGATTAGAATTCCGGTTAGAAAAGATCCCGGGATCGCGACACCGACCAGGCCAGCAGTACGTAAACCTAGCGCTGCCACGATCACGACCATCACCAGCACTACCGCGCTCAAAACGTTATTCTGTAGATCAGACAGCATGTCCTTCACATCCTTGGATTTATCCTGTGAAAAGCTCACCTCAACGCCCTGTGGCCAGGTTGCCTGTTCTGCAGCAATTATTGCCCGTACCTTGTCGATGGTTTCTATAACGTTTTCACCAACCCGTTTGGTAATCTCAAGACTAATGGCAGGGCGACCATTGACCCGGGCGAAACTGGTGGAATCTTTGAACGTACGTCGTACCGTAGCTACATCACCAAAGGTAACAACCCTGTCTTCGACGACCTTAACCGGCAGGGAAAGCACATCCACCGAGCCTTCCAGCAATCCGGGTACCTTTACCGCGAAGCGTCCCTTACCCGTATCCAGTGCGCCAGCCGCTACCAGCTTATTGTTACGCCAGACAAAATTGATTAACTCTTCATAAGAGATACCGTAGCTATCCAGCACCCGTGGCTCGACAACTATATCCACCACCTCTTCACGATCACCCGCAATCTTCGCTTCCAGTACCTCGCGCAGGCCTTCTATCTTATCTTTCAGATCTCGCGACAGGGTCAGCAGGGTTCGTTCAGGTACATTTCCAGCAAGTGTTACGACTAGAACAGGGAACAGGGCGACGTTGACTTCGTTGACGCTTGGGTCATCGGTATCAGCAGGTAGTTTACCCTTTGCTAGATCTACCTTTTCACGGACATCCTGCAATGCCTGATCACTATCAAAACCGGCATCGAATTCGAGTAATACTGAGGCATGTCCTTCACCGGCGTTGGAGCGCATCTCCTTTACGCCTTCGATACTCTGTAATTCCTTTTCCATGGGTCGCACCAGCAGACGCTCGGCGTCCTCTGGTGAGATTCCCTCGTGGCTCATGGATACATAGATGATAGGAATAGCTACATCCGGATCAGACTCTTTGGGGATGGTGATATAGGAGATAGTGCCACTGATCAGGATCAGAACCAGTAGTGCAAGTACGGTACGTGAGCGGGAAAAGGCCGCATTGATTAGTTTTTTCATCTCAGCTGGCTTCCTTTTCGCGAGCGATCTCCACCTTATCGCCATCGCGTACAAAGCCCTGCCCAACGATGATTAGATCCATACTCTGTGGCAGGCCGCCCAGCCACAAACCGTCGCGTTCGGATTTTAGAAGCTCTACTGTATAAAAACGTACCACGCTGTCATCATCAACAATTTTTAAGCCCAGTTCACCCTCATCGTTAAGCGAGAGTAAGGCTGGGGATACCTTATGTGCAGGCATGCTATCTAATGGTATACGGATAGTCGCGCTCATACCTGCGCGTTGTTTTAGATCAGTATTCGAAGCCTCTACTTCTATGGCGTAGGTACGGGTATTACTATCGGCCATAGCTGCAATATAGCGTAGCTTGCCAGTTATTTTTGCACCATTGCTAAGTTCAACATTGGCACTCTGATCCAATCTAAGACGATCCACTTCATTTTCCGATACATCACCTTTTAGCACTAATGGATCGAGAGTAATCAAGGTATAGGCTGGATCACCCAGCTGAAGATAATCACCCAGCTCTGCATGACGTGCCTGAATCAGCCCAGCAAAGGGGGCGATTACATTCTGTCGTGCCATATTCAATTCGGCGTTTTTTAGCTGGGTTTTGGCGCTGTTCAATAATGTCATCGCCTCGGCAACCTGCCTTTCAGTCTGCAGGTTTTTGCTTTTAAGTTTTTTAGCCGCTTCATATTCCAGGCTGCGTTGTGCCACCAGAGAACGCGCTTCTTCTAGTTGCAGTGGACGCGCATCATCCGCCAGCTTGAGTACCACGCTACCTCGTTTGACCGCTGTACCTTTATCTGCCAACACCTGTTTCACCTGGCCGTTGGTCTGTACTTTGACGGTTACCTCGCGTTTAGCCTGACTTTGCCCCTGCACAATAATCTCGCGTTGCATGGGCTCAGCCTGATAATGCTGGACCTGAACGCGCGCTAGTTTATGCACCGGCTCAGCCTCAGCTTCTATCTTTATTTCGTCACTTTTTGTTATACCGCTTAACATCCACAGGCTAACGAGCACTACGATTGCGGCTGCAATAATGTTGGAGCTTTTCACGATATTAGTTCCTTTTGCTGTTGTAACTCTTGAAGTAATTTTTCACGGTTTTGCAGAATATAATCTCTGCCTGCTTTTAAGGTTGCCAGGCCATACCCGGCACAAAATAGAGCACCAGCCTGTGTCTCATATGTGCAACCTTCTTCATCCAGACAGGATTCAATCTCATCTATCTGGCGTTCAATATCTGCCAGGCGTGCATCGAAGATTTGACTAATTTTCTGTGCTGATAACAGATGAGCAAATATCATCAACACCAGGAAATCTGAACGTACGCGATGATCAGGATGGGTATCGGTTAATGCGGCATTAAAGTATTCACGCCCACTTTGAGTTAGGCAATAGACCTTTTTTGCCGGTCGTTTTTCCTGTGCGATATCACTTACAGCGATATGACCATTGCGTGTCAGATCTGCCAGGGCAGGGTAGATCGATCCGAAACCGGCCACATAGAAATGGCTGAAGGCATCTTCGAATACCTGTTTGATTTCATAGCCACTGGCATCGCCCATGGTCAGTATGCCCAGGCAGAGTGTTTTTATATCCATGCAAAAACTATATACCCCGCCCTTTTCCAGGGTCAAGACATATATCGGTTTGATACAAACTGTTACATTTGGCCGGATGACACTGGCTTCAGTTATTCGATTTTTTCGGCCGCATAACGGCTCACCTGAATGGAGTCAGACCAGTAATCGGCAGGGAGTCCGGCTTTCAGCTTCAAATGCCTGAGAAATTCTTCTGTCGTGGGTAACTGCTCCCAAACAGCAGGCAGGAATGTCCCTCTTTTATAACCATCTTCGAGAATTAGCCCATCAATGCCTGGTCTTATCTGCTGGATTAAATCCTGCTCTGAACCAAAACTCATCTCCTGTGCGGGTGTAAGCACCGAAATACTGATCTGCAGGCCATCCAGTTCAGATTGATTCAGCGCATTAAATCTAGGATCTCTAAATGCAGCAGCATAGGCATTTTCGCAAACGTCTACGACCAGTGACCTGCTGGCCTGAAGGGTTCCAATACAGCCTCTAAGTTGATGGTTTAGATTTAGAGTGACAAAGCAGGCGCGCTGCTTCTGTAGCTCGGCATCATAATGTTGTGGATTTATGTTAAGAGGCGTGCCGCTTTCGATACCGTGAGCAATCGAGTCTCTGGCAAGCTCGAGTAGTGTAAGCCGTTGTTGCGGGCTGTAGCTCATTGGCTGAAAATATAGGCTCCATAGCCGACCACTCTATCCCTCGGCCCGGCTGTATCGCCTGAATTCCTCAGGTCTACCTGTTGCGCTGTTAGATTATGTCGAGTGGCACTCAACAACAGCCCTTTTATTGGAATCCGCCCACAGGCATCATCGAAATCTATTTTCTCAGGCTGCATATTAACTATCGATTCGGAGGTTTTCCGATCCTGTTGTAATGCATCGTCATAGCTATGGTAATGACTCAAATCAGAGCTTATGACAATCAGTGTTTCATCTCCACCCCACAGTAATTCCAGCACCTCAGAAACCTGTTGTGAGTTGCAGTCACCCACCACTAATGGAACTAGCGTGAACTCATCCAGCAGGTTTTGTAGAAATGGTAGCTGAACCTCCAGGCTATGTTCATGGGTATGAGCACGATCAAGGGAAACCACCTGAGGAAGAGATTCAATGATATTGATTGCAGCTTTATCAACCGGAATATCACCCAACGGAGTATTAAAGTAATTCATCGAGGTTGTGGCCAGGCCATGGAAGCCGACCCGGTGTGCCGGTCCCAGCAGGATTACCCGCTTAATCTTATGCATTTGTGGAATCAGGGTCAGGTAAGCGCTGGCAGCCACCTCTCCAGAATAAATATAACCCGCGTGTGGCACGATAATGGCTTTTACCTGGCTGGCCTGACAGGTTCTTGAAGACGCAAACAGACTTTTTAACACAGTGCTAAGTTCCTGCGCATCATCTGGATAGAACTGACCAGCTACAGCAGGTTTTCTGCTATTCTTTGAGTTAGCGATCTGTACAGAATTTGTAGCATCACTGGAGAACATGGTGTTTTCCTCTTTTCCTAATTATAAGTATAGTGCTATACGTCAATTAATAAAACCTGTTAACTATGAGCTCTTTCGACCCTCGTTATACGGTATCTACCCAATACTGGCATGCTATTGATAGCGAGCGAGTTCAGTGCGACCTCTGTCCACGCTATTGTAAATTGCATGAAGGTCAACGGGGTCTGTGTTTTATACGTGCAAATCAGGACCACGCGATAGTGCTCACCAGCTATGGTCGCTCCAGTGGTTTCTGTATTGATCCCATTGAAAAAAAGCCACTTAATCACTTCTTGCCCGGCACACCGGTTTTAAGTTTTGGTACCGCTGGTTGCAATCTTTCCTGTAAATTCTGCCAGAACTGGGATATCAGTAAGTCACGCGAGACCGATACCCTGGCCGATAGTGCCAGCCCAGAACAGATCGCCCTAACCGCCCAGCGCTACGGTTGTCGTTCGGTGGCTTTTACCTATAACGACCCGGTAATATTCCACGAGTATGCGATTGATGTCGCCAAAGCCTGTCATCAGTATGATATAAAAACCGTCGCCGTTTCTGCAGGTTATGTATGTGCTGAACCACGCACAGCGTTCTACCGCCATATCGATGCCGCCAATATCGACCTTAAGGCTTTCACCGATGATTTCTATCTTCAGCTCACCGGTAGCCATCTGCAACCAGTGCTGGATACCCTGATCTATCTAAAGCATGAAACCGATGTCTGGTTCGAGCTAACAACATTGTTGATTCCCGGCAAGAATGACTCTTCTGAAGAACTGGATGCCATGACCCGTTGGGTGGTAGACGAACTTGGCCCCGATGTGCCTATGCATTTCAGTGCCTTTCATCCTGACTACAGGATGCTGGATATACCAGCAACAGACAGCGCCAGCCTTACGCGTGCCAGAGCGATTGCTCTGAATAATGGTGTACACTATGCCTACACCGGCAATGTGCATGACAAACGAGGCGAAAGTACCTATTGCGCAAACTGTGGTGAATTATTAATCGGGCGCGACTGGTATGTATTATCCGAATGGAAACTGACAGCACAGGGAACATGCCCGCATTGCAACAGCGCCTGTGCGGGCGTATTTGAAGATCAAGCGGGTGACTGGGGTGCTCGTCGCTTACCGGTCAGGATTATGGAAGTATAAGATGTCTCTTGAACAGTATTTGATATTCCTCAGCATTACCGGCTTGTTTATGGCATCACCGGGCCCGGCTATCCTGCTCTGCATCAATAATGGTGTTCAGCACGGTATTCGCCTGTCAGCGTTTGCGGTACTGGGTAATGTGATTGCATTCCAGATCCTGATTATTTTAAGCGCCATCGGTATAGGCTCTATCCTGGCAACCTCGCTTGAGATTTTCAATCTGGTCAAAATACTGGGGGCACTCTATCTCTGCTATCTGGGGTTTAAGATCTGGTTTTCACCGATAAATAGTTTTGCTCAACACGAGGCTATTCAAAAACGTAGAAGGCCTTCTTTTTTATTCAGACATGCGTTTCTGGTGACTGCCTCAAACCCCAAGGCCCTGATCTATGTGACAGC
Source organism: Gammaproteobacteria bacterium (assembly GCA_050295575.1). Taxonomy (GTDB): domain Bacteria; phylum Pseudomonadota; class Gammaproteobacteria; genus JACNJF01. Next base: position 22,572 of record JBNKPX010000011.1, read on the forward strand.
TTTACTGCCCCAGTTTCTCGACATCGATCAACCGCTAATGACTCAGTTATTAAGCCTGAATGCTGGCATCGCGGTTTTACAGTTTATAGTCTTTATGACTTATGTGATTCTATCCAGTCATGCGCGCATCTGGCTGAATAACGAACTGACCCGAAAATTATTCAATCGAATAAGCGGGGTGACCTTTATTGGCTTTGGAATTGCATTAGGTCTTTCCGAATCCGAATCGACCAGGCTGTAAAATCTTTCCTGATTACAGCTTAAACCCTGCTAATTTACCGTACTTAAAAAAACACTCACCACCGAGTACAGGGAGGCCACAGAGAGGAAAACTTAGCCTGATTATTACACTTTTTATTAAACCTGAATTCGAGATTTCAGATTAAAGGCCTCTCATCCATTCAGGTCGCATGGGCACAGAACCAGGTTGATTAATTGCCTGGTGTAAGGTGGCTAACAATTTTTCCTTATCTTTATTCAGCACACCTTTCAGGATCAGATAATTCGAAGCATGGTCGCTACGGAAAATGGTTTTTTCAAGTTCCAGTGTTGATATAAGCATTTCCATTTCCTGCGCCAGTTGCAATTGATTCAGTGCAATAAACTCACCGCCAAAACCCTGTTGAAATCTCTCTGGCCCCTTATAGAAGGTAACCACTAGCGTAGCCAGATATTCCGGCTGTGATTCATTCATCAAGCTCGCTGAATTCAATGCATGTTGCTCACTATAGCGGCTGCCACCCAGACCATTCAGTATCATCACCGAACGTTTGATACTCGCTGCGCCCAGTTTCAGCAAAGCATCCAGAGAGCTTTGCCAGCTTTCACCCTTACTGATTTTTTCGAGGATTAAATCATCGCCGGTTTCACAGCCCACATACACCATGCTCAGGCCCAGTTCGCGCAACTGCTTCAATTCTTCTACCGTTTTATTTTTGATATTGCGTGGCAGGCAATAGGCTGACACGCGCTGGATGTCAGGCAGGTATTCATTGATCGCCTGCATAATTTCCAGCAGGCGGCGAAATGATAATGTCATTGCATCGCCGTCGGCGAGAAAAACCCGGCGCACAGGGTAATTGGACGATGCTACATAAGCGAGTTCCTTGCGGATGTTTTCGATGGATTTTGGACGAAACTTTTTTTGTTCATCGGTGTACATATCGCAGAAGGTGCATTGGTTCCAGGAGCATCCGTTTGTTACCTGCAGAATAAGTGAGCTTGCTTCAGAAGGCGGACGAAATACGGGCTCTATATAGTTAAGTAGCATGTTGGTTTTATACAAAGTTATTACAAAGGCTGCATGAATGAAGATACTAACCAGTAGTTGAGGGTAGAATATGCATGGACAATATCGATCACAGCATAGCAAGTTTTTTCATGATAGCACCTTACCGGAAGGTTTTTCTTTTAACATCTGTTTCTAGAAATCTTAAATTATGTCGCACCTAGATGAAACGTTTATCTACTTATAAATCTGAGAAATTCGTTTCATTTCAGTTTTCTGTAGGAATAACCCTACAATTATAATCGTTAGTTGCTAATTATAAATAAGTTATGCATCTAGTACTATTGCTGCCCTTTTGTAGTACACAAATCTAATTATTATGCAAAATGTATTTTCTGCGTTGTTTCTCTTACTCTCCATAATTCTACAGGTATCGTGTCAAACATTACCAATTGAAGGTCGTATCAAAACATCCGAAACACTCACCTTATCAATACCAACAAAAATTTTAGATCTTCAATTTTTAACGGCGTACAAACAAATCAAACCTCGTCACTACTACTATGAATCATCCCGGTGGGTAAATAAAAATAAGACTCTAGATTTCTCTGCCGCATATTATTATCTTTTAGATAATTATATATTCCTCGATGAAGAAACCATTGAAGATTTAATTACGAAATCTTTTGAGGATAGAGTTTTATCTACTGGAAGCGAAAGAACCATTAGGCAACTTATTACTGAACTCCCTAAAAAAGAAAAAATAATTTCCATTGTTCCATTTACATTGGAGGATGCAAGTTGCTATTACTTCCGTAGATTTATAAATTTTACAGGTGGTCCAATTGACTCCATTACAGGAGGCGGATCCGTCGAGAAAGTTAAAGGAGATACCAAAATAACAGGTTACCTGTGCAATTATGGATCTACTGCAATATCTAATGATGTCATTGACAATTTTTTGCTTGAAATTGAAGCTGGCAGAGTTTTTATCAATTCACATTTAGTTGAATTAGAAAAAATTAATCATGATAAGAAAATATAGTTGGTTAATATTTTTCTATGCGATATTACTACTTTCTTCTTGCGCAACTCAAGATTTCAAAAGTTTTGATTAATTGTGGACAAAGCTTCAGATACAGTTCCTAACGGAGAATTGTATCTTTCCTTTCGTGCGTCTTTAGATATATCAAATACCATAAGAGCTCCAGGACCTATCGAAGGATAAATTTCATAAGATACCTTCAAGCTGTCTTTTAAGTATTTGGATAGATTTTCAGATAGCGCCTTTTCAGATCTTTCTCTCTTCTCATTTATCCTGCCCTTTAGCTGTTTTATTTGTATGCAGTAAGCTATATAGACGCTATGTTAACCGAGATGAGCGGAAACTATATAATCCCCTTTCAAGCCCGCGGCAAAATGGTATTCAAAGTGGGGTCAAATGGCACGACTGCATGGATGCAGGAGGTAGAGCGACACAGGAGTTAAAGCCGATGGATGCCATTTGAGGCTCAGCGCGGTTGGACCCGCGTCTGAGCCTACCGCGCTCTGGGTGCCATTTTGACGACAAAAATGTCAGGAACATTTTTGAACGCACACAGTGCGGCCGAAGGGTGGAGGGCAGGAAGCCCGGAATATTCAAGGGATTGAGGGGCGCGCTTTCTTCGGTGACTTTCTTTTCGCGTAAAAGAAAGTCACTCGCACGCCGACTCACTTGTTACTACGAAGCAAGGAAAGCAAAGGCGTGTGAAACCCTAATCCAGGTAGTTGCTATCATTTAAAAGATTGCTTCGTTGCTTCGCGCCTCGCAATAACATCGACTTACGGCAGTAGCCAACAATCACTCCACCAACTCAATAATAATCCGCCGATTCATCTTCCCCTTCTTCTCAATCTTCCGAACCTTAATCGCCCCAATCTCATTAGAGTTCGCAACATGCGTCCCTCCACAGGGCTGCAAATCCACCCCCGCAAAATTAACCAGTCTCACCTTACCCTGTCCCATCGGTGGCTTAACACTCATAGTCCGAATCAACTCAGGTTGAGCCTCCATTTCTGCATCGCTAATCCACTGCATAGTCATCGCATGATCTGCCGTGGTAATTGCATTCAAGGCCTGCTCAACCGCCAGCTTATCCGGCGGTTCAGGTAAATCAAAATCCAGCCGTGCACTTCCATCATCACGGATACTACCTCCGGTCACTGGCTCGGGAATCACTGCACATAACATATGCATGCAGCTATGTAATCGCATAATCTGATATCGTCTTTCCCAGTCTATGCATAAGGTCAGCTGTTCGCCTATCTCCGGCAGAATATCGCCTTCTACCTGATGTAGTATCTCGCCGCTTTCTCGATCCTTGATGGTGTTGAGGATTTTTATTTCCGAGTTATCAGCTCGTAACATGACACCATTGTCTCCCGGCTGACCACCACCTAATGGATAGAACACGGTTTGGTCAACAATAATATGTCCATCCACAATGCCTGTTACACTGGCAGTGCACTGCTTAAGATAACCGTCTTCTCTAAATAATTCTTTTGTCATTTTTTAATCCTGTCTTTAAATATTAATTACTTTAAAACAGTAACCCACAAACAACAACGGCCCGGAAGGGCCGCTGGTTTTTTTCTTTGATGGATTAGTTTAGTACCTGTTAAGAATGGCACTTACTTGAGAGCAAAATGTCATCGCGAGCGTCAGCGCGGCGATCTCTCAACCGTGCTGAAACCATCTGCCAAAAGGGATTAGATCCCTTGCTTCCGTATACGCTACATCCTGTAGCACTCCTCCCACGTCGCAAGCTCGGCTCTGGCGTCCTCGCAATGAACTGCATAACAGACCCTAGTACATCTGCTGTCCGCCATTAACATCCAATGTCGATCCCGTAATAAATCCGGCTTCATCGGCAATCAGAAACATAACCGTACGCGCAATATCTTCCGGGTCACCCAGTCGACCTACCGGGATACGTGCAACAATTTTTTCCAGCACCTTTTCTGGAACAGCTCGCACCATATCCGTCAGCACATAGCCAGGGGCTACCGCGTTTACGGTAATACCTTTGGCTGCACCCTCCTGAGCCAGCGCCTTGGTAAAACCATGAATACCAGATTTAGCTGCCGCATAGTTCACCTGACCATACTGCCCGGCACGCCCATTTATTGAACCAATATTGACGATACGACCAAACTCACGCTCGCGCATACCATCGATTACTGCACGACTCATATTAAAGCAGGATGCCAGATTGGTTTGAATCACATCATTCCATTGCTCGTAGGTCATTCTATGCATAGTGGTATCTCTTGTAATACCAGCATTATTGACCAGCACTTCTATTGGTCCAAGCTCAGACTCAATAGCTCCGACCCCTATTTGACAGGCATCGAAATCAGCTACATCAAACTTAAATGCTGGTATTTCTGTAACTTCAGTAAAAGCCTTTGCAGAGGCATCATTACCTGCATAGGTCGCCGCTACTTTGTATCCTGCTTTTTTTAGCGCCAGGCAAATCGCTTCGCCTATACCTCGTGTACCACCCGTAACAACAGCAACTCTTCCCATATTTCTCCCCTCATATATTGACGATTTTTGTTTTTACGTATCGGCCGGGCGCATCTTCAATAACCTTCAGTTGATGATCCCCGGGTTGTCTAGCATCAATTTGTTCGCCACTATATTTAGCTACCCATTTATCCCATGCAGGCCACCAGGAACCCTCATGTTGTTTGGCTTTATCAGCCCATGCCTGAGCATCTTTGGGTAGTTTAGCGCTGGTCATTTTATAACCGTATTTGTTAGCAGCTGGCGGGTTCACGATACCGGCGATATGACCGGATCCACCCAGAATAAATTTAACTGGGCCAGAAAGATTTTGAGCCCCCATCCAGGTGGATTTCCACGGCGCGATGTGATCTTCAAGAGTCGATACGAACAGGGCAGGAGTTTGAATTTTACCTAAATCAATAGCTGTTTCGTCTATGATTAATTCACCCGGTTTTACCAGCTTATTATTCAGATATAGATTTCTCAAATACCACTTATGCATTTTTGCGGGCATACGCGTGGAATCTGAATTCCAGTACAATAGATCAAACGCGCGAGGCTCATTGCCCATCAGGTAATTATTGATATAGAAAGACCAGATCAAATCATTTGAACGTAAAAGGTTAAAGGTGCCAGACATACTTGCGCCGTCAAGATAGCCTTCCTTATCCATCTTCTGTTCCAGCGCACTGAGTTGTTCCTCATCGATAAACATACCGAGCTCACCAGGCTCGGAGAAATCGATCATAGAGGTAAGGAAGGTTGCACTTTTTATTCGCTTATCATCATGCGCTGCCATGTAGGCGAGGGTTGTGGCCAGTAGTGTTCCACCTATGCAATAGCCAATGGCATTAATCTCTTTTTCACCGGTAGCCTGTTCAACTTGATCGATAGCGTTAAGCACACCTTCTTTCATATATTCCGTAAAACCCACTTCGGAATAGGTTTCATCAGGATTAACCCAGGAAATAACAAATACCGTGTGACCCTGTTCTACCAACCAGTGCATGAGTGAATTCTTTTCCTGTAGATCAAGAATATAGTACTTGTTGATCCAGGGTGGAATGACCAGCAGCGGTGTCTTGTTAACCTTCTTAGTACTCGGGCTGTATTGAATCAGCTGGAACATGCGATTTTCGTAAACTACCTTACCTTTACTAGTCGCTACATTCCTGCCCAGTTCAAAAGCACTGTAATCGGTCATGCTGATTTGCAGCTTACCTTCTCCACGCTCCAGATCTTCGATCATATTCTTCAATCCATGCAGCAGGCTCATACCTCGTGTTTCGATCGCTTTTTCAAGTACTGCGGGATTAGTAGTAGCAAAATTGGTCGGGGATAAGGCATTTAGAAAAAGATGGGTAAAAAAATCAGCTCGTTGTGCAGTTTTTTCATCCAGGCCTTCGGTCTCTTTTACCAGTCGCAACATGTGCTCAGATAACAATAGATAAGATTGTTTGATCATGTTGAAAGAGGGTTGTTCCCAGCCTTCATGACGAAAACGTCGATCGGTTTGGTCTGCTTCGATAGTAATTTCCAGCGGTTGTTGCGTCATTATCGCTTGCAGGGATTTCTGATACAGATCCAGGTTCTGTTTCCAGAAATCAATATTGGCCGCTAAAACCTTTTGCGGGTTTTCATTCATGTGCGCAAAAAGCTCTGTATATACATCAGCCATTCTTAGTGGATCAAAGTCCGGCTTATCCTGTTGCGTGTTGAATAGTTTTAGCATGTGCTCTGCCTGTTTAAAGCTTGCTTCGATTCCCTGATATATAGAAGAAAAGCCTGAGGCATCCTGAAAAGGGGGTTGTTGATCGGACATACTATTCTCTTAATTATTTAGCCGGTTCAGCCATCCTATTATACTTAAGGCATTTCACTATTGTTATTTTTAATAGCACTTATTCCGTTAAACCTGTGTGTCTAAAACAGGTTGATGAAACCTAGTAGATGCTGACCCAAACCCATGACATACCCAAAGATGGGAACCCCCATTAGTGATAAACCAATAATTGACAATAGCACCCAGTGACCATAGCGTTCATTATAATAATAGTAATACCGGGCCATACGCGGTGGCAGGAAAAAGGGCAGGATATAATGTCCATCCAGCGGACCGATAGGAATCAGATTAAATAGCATCAGCACCATATTGATAATTGCAAGATACCCAAAAAAGATATTGGCCGCCTGGCCTTCGAACAGGGGTATGCCAAGCATCAATCCCAGGCCATACAGATTGACCGCAACAAATGCCAGCAGCAGGTTCATCATTGGCCCGGCAGCTGAGACAAAGAAGATGCCCCAGCGTGAGCTGTAGTTTCGAGGATCGGTGGGTACCGGTTTAGCGAATCCAAAACCGATCATGATGAGCATCAATAGTCCCAATGGATCTATGTGCGCGATGGGATTCAGGGTCAGACGCCCCTGCAATTCTGCCGTACGATCACCAAAGTATTTCGCCATAATGCCATGACCATACTCGTGGAAAGTAAGCGAGAGTATCAAACAGAACATGATGAGAGAGAAAAGCATCACATGCCCTTGCATTAAAAGATCGATCATTGAGGTATATACCAGTTGTTATTGCTGAATAGATTATGGGTTAGCTGACAACGTAGCACAATCAACGTTTTCAAATGTTGATTGTGCTCCACAGAGGATGTGACAGTATTTTTACTGAAAAGGTCTAACCGGATTGAAAACAAAAACTATTGTTGGCAATCAAAATATTACGACTAAACATCTGCATTAAATCACAGTTACTGCTGGATAAGTGCTCAATCTCTGCAAAATAGATTAAACCATAATTGCCTTGCGCATTGGCTGATATAAACACAGCCTTACTATCTTCAAAGATGCTTTCCCTTGTAGTAATCGCTTTTCTGATGATATTCATGTCTTCCTGCTCAAGTACTCTATCGATACTCAAAGCTGTTGAGCTGGCAAAGCGACCATTTCCACATAAAATCTGTGGTAAATAGTCTGTCAGGCCCTTATTGCTGGCAGCGAGCAGGAATGTATGTTTTCCATTATCCAGCAACTGCGCTCTATCCACTCCCAGTACCTTGCCAATCTGAATTCTTATGTCTGAGATAAACTTTTCTATCTGGGTATGTTCAAACAGATTGCTTGAAGCATCTATCAGCCTGCGTAAAACAGTTCTTTCCTTTTCCAGATTGATTAAATCACGATACATACGCAACGATGTATACATACTGGTTTTCAACTTCTGGATAGTAAGTTCGTTCTTGGACTTGTAATCGTTGATGTCATAGTCGCGGATGATGCTCTCTTCCGGAGCAGCATCTGGCAGGCCTGTACGGATAATGATGCGTACAAAAGGATTATTCAGTTCCTCCCGGATATAACGCGCTGCCTGCAAGCCCGCATCGTCGGTTTCCATCACAACATCAACCAGGGCAACAGCCATATCCGGATTTTGCCTGAGCATTTCTCCTGCTTCTACACCACTATAGGCATGATAAAAGCTGAGGGGTTTATTTTGGAATATAAAACGTTTTAATGCTAAAGCGGTAACATCGTGGATAATTTGTTCATCATCTGCGATTAAAACCTTCCAACTATCCAGTGCCTGGGGTTCTGGAGTTAGATCAGCCACATACTGCATTTTTATTCACATTCTTTATAGATATTGTGCGTTTTAATCTATAGCTTACAAATCAAATTTATTTTATCAATCTGTATTTTTCCTGGTCCCTATCACTCTATTTTCATTTGCGTCATACCTAATGAATCCATCACTTCATGTACCTGCTCCTCGGCAATGATACAGGCTGCAGTGATATTCTCCAGAGATAGCCCATAATCCTGCCAACCTGGAATATCCTGCAGGGCATACTCAACTTCTTCCTCCTCAATGGGGGCTATCAGAAAACTCAAATTATTGGCGACATAGATAATACCGGTTTCAAGAATATACTCGGTAATTGCCTGAGGGTTATGGTGTGATTGGGCTGCTGAAGCCAAAATATCCGGTAATTCCCATTTTTTTATAAAACCAGCACCCACATCACAGTGGGTAAAACCCAATATCCTCTCTTCTGCGTGGTAAAGGTCTCCATCCTCAATATCAACGGCCTCCAGAACCTGTTTAGTTTGTTCGGGTATCATTTTAGCCATTATCAAACGGCCAATATCGTGTAAAAGGCCCGCCGTAAACAGGGCATCCGAATTGTGGGCACAATCAGACTGAAGACTGAGATATCGAGCAAGTATCGCGGTTTTGACACTGTGACGCCAGAAGTCTTCCATATGAAATACCGGGTTTTCCATTTTTCCAAACACACCACTGAGTACAGATCCAATCAGTATCTGCTTCAGGCGTTCGCGACCCAGAATGGTAATAGCCTGCGCGATGCTGTCGACCTTATGTGAAAAGCCATAAAACGCGCTATTGACCATCTTTAAAATTCTTAAACTTAATGCAGGATCAGTTTCTACTACCTGTCCGATCTGTGCTGATGTTGCCGTCTCACTATCCAGCAAATCGGATATTCGAATATATATCTCAGGCAAAGAAGTTAATTCACTTTCTCTTGATAGTATAGATTGCAGCGTGATAGTAGATGGTTCCATATGTCTTTCCTTTGTTTATCACATTTGATCATAGCAGAAGCGTAAGGTATTTTTACCCGCTCATGTATAGAATTTTTTAACCTATTTCTGATAGCGCCTGACACCTGTTGGCTGAATCCAAAACTGATACAATTGTGCTTTCAAGCCTGCGTTCATTTATATGACACTTACCGAGCAACAGTTTTATCTCCTTCTGATATGTCTGCCGGCATTGATCAGCTCTATCGTGGTTTATGGCATCTGTGCAATTTATAGAGAACGCAGCATCAGACAGTTACAAGAACAGAATGAGGATACACTCAATCAATTACAGGACTTAAAAGACCATTTTCAGGACAGCACCACTCAGAATGCACTGTCTCATCAACAGATACAACATCTGCAACAATCATTAAGCGATATTCAGCAACAGAATATTCAGCTTACACATCAAAATGATCAATTAAGCAGTGAGTTGCATAAGGCTCAGGGTCTCGCTCAAAAGCTACAGGTTTTGCAGCAACAGGAACGCAAGCATCATGATGAAAAGCTGCAACAACTCGAACATAGTCGTTTACAGTTGAAGAAGGAGTTTGAATCCCTGGCGCAACAAATTCTTAAATCGACCCAGCAGGAGTTTTCTCAGTCTAGTCGTGAGGGTATGGAGAACTTTCTGCAACCATTTCGGCAGCAAATTTCTGATTTTAATCAAAAGGTTGAAACCATACATACCCATGATTTAAAACAACGCGAAGAATTAAAAACCGAGCTTAAAAATCTGCAAAAATTGAACCTGCAGATGACTGCAGAAGCGCATCAGTTATCAACTGCATTAAAAGGACAGAAAAAAACACAGGGCAACTGGGGTGAGTTAATACTTGAGAATGTGCTTGACCGATCAGGCCTACAGCTGGATAAGGATTACCGACGCGAAGTCAGCATAAATACCCAGGATGGTCGCAAACGACCTGATGTCATTGTCTACTTACCAGATGAAAAACATTTGATTATAGACGCCAAGGTATCACTGAATGCCTACACTCGCTATGTCAATGCTGAAACCGATATTGAACGGACGCAGGCCCTAAAGGAACATATTCTGGCATTGTCTTCTCGTATCAAGGAATTGTCCGATAAAAACTATTTTGAATTACCTGGCCTGAAATCACCTGAAATGGTATTCATGTTCGTACCTATCGAATCCGCTTTTGTTGAGGCGATCCGAGCTGATGAGACTCTATTCCAACTAGCCATAGATAAGCAGGTGCTGGTAACAACCCCTACAACCTTACTCACCAGTTTAAATATTGTACGCCAGCTGTGGCGCTTTGAAGATCAGAATAAATATAGTGCACGTCTGGCTGAAGAGGCGAGTAAAGTTTATAACCAGTTGAGATTATTTCTGGAAAGTATGGATGCCCTGGGCAAACAGCTGGATAAATCCAGACAAACCTATGATACCGCGCTCAAACAGTTTATCTCAGGCAAGGGAAATCTGGTCAAACGGGTAGAGGATTTTCAAAAACTGGGCGTTTCAGTACAGAAAGAGATGCCCGCCGAAATGCTGGAAAAAGCACGCCTGGAGCTGGATTTGATCGAGTATCAGTCTGATGATTAATCAGACTCTTCGATCGCTTGATCTGAATCCATCTTTTTCAGCAGCCAGAGTATTTTCCATACGACTACACCGATAAACAGTACCGAAGAGCCAATCACTATAAAGAGAATCGAGTTATCCATTTTTTTCTCCCTGCATTGCCGTTAATGCATCAGTTGAATAATCAAAAGAATCATAATATAGACGATTTACATCCAGTCCCGCTGCGATAAAGCTCTCTTTGCAGGATTCTATCATCTGTGGCGGGCCGGCCATATACACCGCAAAACCACTCAGATCAGGATAAGCCTTAACTACAGACTGATGTACAAATCCGGTTTCTCCTTGCCATTCATCATCAGCAGCTGGATCGGAAAGCACCGGTGTGTACTGGATGGAATAGTCATTCACCCATTGCTCAACCAGCAGTCCCTGATAAAGGTCTTTTTTTGTCCTGGAGCCCCAGAATAGATGCATCGGTTGTTCGATACCCTGCTGGCTAATTTCTTCAAAAATACCTTTAATCGGAGCAAACCCGGTTCCACCTGCTATTAGCAAAATAGGGCAATCGTCATGTTGGTACCAGAATGTGCCATGCGGACCTTCAATACGCAGCATGGCACCAACTTCTAATTCGTTAAATACGAAGTCGGTAAATACACCACCAACAGCATGACGAATTTGTATTTCGAGTTCATTTTTTTCGTTAGGCGAGTTCGCTAATGAAAATGCTCTTTTGCGACCATCCTTTAATAAAAAATATATCCATTGCCCCGCCTTAAAATTGAAGGTCTCCATAGCCGGTAACTGTAAGATGAGTTTGATCACATCATCCGTTAGATGCTCAAGCTGTACTACTTTGCAGGGCAGTGTCTTGACGACTATTTCGGGCTGAGGCTCCACCACCTTAACCTGGATAGTAATATCCGAAACCGGAACAGCTTTGCAAAAAAGGGTTTCGCCCTCATCCATTTCCTGCTGTTGAATGCCACCGGGCTGTCCTTCAGGATAGTCTATCTGCCCACTGATAAGTTGCCCTCTGCAGGAGCCACAGAATCCATTTCGGCAGCCGTACGAAATTGTGATTCCCTGTGCCAGCGCAGCATCAAGGATGGTTTGATTTGCTTCACAGTTAAAGGTTATACCTTGTTCAGCGATGGTAACTACAAAAGACATAAGATTAAGGCCAGATCAATTAAGCGCCCGAGTCTAAGTGTTTTATATGGATTAATAAAGTCTAAGATTCTAGTTATGCAAGCTCTGAAATAATCAAAGGTTATCAGGATTTTATTGCGCGACTACGTCTGCTACTTAACCAATTGATGATAGGATCCCATTGCTCCAGATCTCGTGAGATCTGGTAAGGTGGTAATTCAAAAATGCCCAGCCCTCGCTCAGCAGCACGATTATAGTTTTGAGTTTCTCGTAGCACTGAGATGAATGGTACTTTTCTTATCTTGCTGAGAAAAGTCTCCAACTGGTGATATACATTGGTATTTTCACGGCATCTATTGGCAACTAGCGCCAGGCGTACCTCTTTGCGGCTTACTCGACCATTAGCTAAAACTTGTTGAATAAAATCTGTCGCTGCGCGCATATCAATGGGTGAGGGTAAAACCGGTACGATGATAGATTCAGCTTTTCGCAGCATGGCGGTAAGCTCCTTACCCCTAACGGCAGCTGGGGTATCATAGATCACATAATCTATATTGCGCGGGGTACGAAAACTACCGGCGCTGCCATCTACTGCAGTTATGGACTGCCGACCCGTTGGACGTTCTTTTAACCAGTCCAGGCTTGAATGTTGAGGATCATAATCGACCAGCATAACCTTTTGCCCAATTGAGGCGTAGTAGCTGGCAAGATTGGTTGCTACAGTACTTTTACCCGATCCGCCTTTGGCATTCAAAACCATGATAGATCTCATCCGTCATTCCTCATTTATTATTTTGTTTGACTGATTGCTAGATAAAGATAGCCTCTGCGCTAAAAATTCTCAAGTTCATTCACTCTTAATTTGATGGAATACCCAGTTCGTCCCAGATCTCATCAACTCTTTGTTTTACCGCAGTATCCATATGTATTGGTAGCCCCCATTCCCTCGTGGTTTCACCGGGCCATTTATTAGTCGCATCCAGTCCCATTTTTGAGCCCAGTCCTGAAACTGGTGAGGCAAAGTCCAGATAATCGATGGGCGTATTTTCTACCAGGGTGATATCCCTGGCTGGATCAACCCGTGTAGATATCGCCCAGATAACATCCTGCCAGTTACGCGTATCTACATCATCATCCACTACGATGACAAATTTGGTGTACATAAATTGGCGCAGAAATGACCACACGCCCATCATCACGCGTTTGGCATGACCGGCATATTGTTTTTTCATACTGACTATGGCTACGCGGTATGAGCAACCTTCTGGTGGCAGATAAAAATCAATAATCTCTGGAAACTGTTTCTGCAAGATAGGAATAAACACTTCATTAAGCGCCAGGCCTAATATCGCGGGTTCATCGGGTGGTCGACCGGTATAGGTACTGTGATAAATCGGGTTTTCACGTGTGGTTATGGTTTCTATGGTAAACACAGGGAAACTGTCCACCTCGTTGTAATATCCCGTGTGATCGCCAAATGGACCTTCCTGTGCCAGCTCACCCGGATAGATAAAACCTTCCAGTACTATTTCTGCACGTGCTGGAATTTGCAGGTCAGATAATAATGATTTTGTTAATTCTGTTTTGCTACCGCGTAATAATCCGGCAAAGGCATATTCCGATAGATTATCGGGTATAGGAGTAACTGCCGCCAGAATCGTTGCCGGATCACAACCCAAGGTGACGGTAACCGGAAAAGGCTCGTCCGCTTTCTGTTGTAACCATTCCTGATAATCGAGAGCACCGCCTCGATGTGATAACCAGCGCATGATTACCTTATTTTTAGCGATCACCTGCTGACGGTAAATCCCCATATTCTGCCGGTCTTTATAGGGTCCCCGAGTGGTGACTAAGCCCCAGGTGATTAAAGGACCCGCATCGCCAGGCCAGCAGGTCTGGATTGGAAGTCGAGATAAATCTACTTCATCCGCTTTATAGACTATTTGCTGACATACCGGCTTTTTCACGACCTTTGGCGACATATCAAGAATTTTTCGGTAGATAGGCAGTGTTGACAGCGCTTCTTTAAAACCTTTAGGTGGCTCAGGTTCTTTTAAGAATGCCAGTAATTTACCTACCTCACGCAAGGCTGTGGTTTCAAGCTCTCCTAAAGCCCGCGCAACTCTTTGCTCTGTACCAAACAGATTGGCCAACAGAGGAATCTCGCTATCGCCCGCCTTTTCAAACAATAATGCTGGGCCGCCAGCACGTAATACGCGATCAGATATTTCGGTAATCTCAAGCTTGGGGTCTACCTGTTTATTGACTCTAACCAGCTCACCATCCTGTTCCAGAGCCTGGATGAAATCTCTTAAATCCTGATATTTCATTATTTATCGTTACCAGACCTTAACACCCTGGAATCGTCGCTTAACCTGAGCTTCAACCATTCGTTTGCCTGCAAGAAATCCCATCAATATAAAAATAACAAGAACACCAGCTAAGACATACCAGTATTGGCTAACAAAAGGGATAATATCTTGAAGTCCTATCTTGCCCTGTTTAGCATCTTCCAGTTCCTGTTCTAGCTCTTTGTTAGTCTCTTCTGTCTGTTGTAGATTTTTCTGAAGTTCTTCGATTTGGCTAGACATTTCCGCCTCATCAGCTTTCATCAGGCTGATCGTATTTTCATAATCAGCCACCAGCTCCCTTGTATCAGAATATTTTTCTATCTGATTGACAAGAATTTCATTTTTTTTCTTTTCTTCAATTAACTGATAACTTGCCGTTGGTTCAGAAACCAGAAACCCTGTTTTAACCCATCCAATCAGACCTTGATCAGTTTTAACCTTGCTGTAATTACCTGAACGCTCGAGTAGTTTAAGTTGATCTCCAGACGTCAGTAATTTTAGCGTGCCACTATTTCCATTTGCCGCTTTATACAAAGAAAGCCTTAACTTGTCGGTGACATATTTGACTTCCTGTACTTCCTGTTCCGGGGCTGCAGTACCCCCACTGTCCGTATTCTCTTGAGCTATAACAGGCAGGCTGATCAGGCTAAAAATTAACAATAACAACCGATTAAATGTATTCATATTATTATACCGATATCGAGTCTATTCCATTGTGTCTCAACAAAGCATCTATCTCGGGTTCTCGTCCCATAAAACAGATAAAAGATTCCAGTGCCGGACGCATCCCACCTTTCTGTAATATGCACTCAAGAAATTTCTTTCCTGTTTGCTGGTTAAAAACGCCTTCCTGTTCAAAACGCGAAAAGGCATCTGCAGATAGTACCTCTGCCCATTTGTAGCTATAGTATCCAGCCGCATAACCGCCAGCAAATATATGGGAAAAACTATTCTGAAAACGATTAAATGGCGGTGGAATAACCACAGCTACCTGTTCACGAACCTGATTTAGTATTTGCTGGATTTGCTCAACTGTTTCTATGTTTACCAATTGATGAAGTTTAATATCAAATATGGAGAATTCCAGCTGTCTTACCATTTGCATAGCAGATTGATAGTTTTTAGCTGCAATCATCTTGTGATAAAGATCCTGTGGCAAGGCTTCTCCAGTTTGATAGTGGCGTGCGAATAAATCCAGTGCTTCACGTTGCCAGCAAAAGTTTTCCATAAACTGGCTCGGCAACTCTACGGCATCCCATTCAACCCCATTAATACCGGATACTTCGGGCACATCGACCTGAGTTAACATGTGGTGTATACCATGACCAAATTCATGAAACAGGGTTATTACTTCATCATGCGTGAATAATGCGGGCTCGTCACCGACTGGTGGCGTTAAGTTACAGGTGAGGTAAGCCACTGGTAACTGAATATGACCATCTATTTCATATCTATTGATGCATTCATCCATCCAGGCACCACCACGCTTATGTTCTCTTGCGTAAAGATCCAGATAAAACTGCCCAATCAAATGCTGCTGCTCATCAAATATCTGATAAAAGCGAACATCCTCATGCCATAACTGTATACCCTGTGTAACCTGCTTGATATTGATCTGAAACAGCTTTTCTACAATATCGAATAACCCCTGAATAACCCTGTTATCAGAAAAATAGGGTTTTAAATCTTCATCGCTAAATTCAAATAGCTGCTTACGCTGTTTTTCGCTGTAATAAGCGATATCCCAGGCCTGCATATCATCTGCTAAACCATTTTCCTGCGCGAAACTCTGCAGCTGCTGATACTCTTTAAGTGCTGCCGCATGACTCTTGTCTGCCATCTGCGTCAGGAAATCGATCACCTGTTCTACATCTTTTGCCATCTTGGTTTCAAGCGATAGTTCAGCGTAATTGCTAAACCCCAGTAAACGTGCCTTTTGCTGACGCTTTTGTAAAATATTAAGCATGATACCGGCATTGTCCCACTTTTCATCGGTAAAGCCCTGATCTGAGGCACGTGTCGTATAGGCCTGATATATTTCTTTGCGTAACTCTCTATCATCCGCATAGGTTACTATCGCTATGTAACAGGGCATATCCAGAGTTAGGCGATAACCTTGCTTTGACCGGATTTGTGCATTCTGTTTCAACATTGCCAGCGCATATTCTGGTAGGCCAGACAAACGATCGTCGTTTACAAGGTTTCTCTCCCAGGACTGGTTGGCATCAAGCACATTATTTTCGAATTTAGACTGTAATTCAGACAGTTCTTTCTGGATTTGCTGATACTCTTTTTTTGCCTCACCAGAGAGCCCTACTCCAGCAAGTTCAAAATGTTGCAGGGAATCGGTAATGGTTTTTTTCTGGGCCTGTGATAAATCACTAAAACCATCCCCTTGCGCAATCCTCTTATAGGTCTGGTAAAGCTTTTGATTTTGCCCTACCTCTGTTGAGTACTCACTTAACAAGGGAAGACACTGATTATAAACTTCGCGTAACTCATCACTACTTTTTACCGAATTTAAATGCCTGACTGGTGACCAGGCCTTACTTAAGCGGTCATCCATTATTTCCAATGGTTGAATAAAGTTCTTCCAGTCAGCTTCGGATAAATCCTCCAGCTGTTTAATCAACTCGCGGCTTTCCTGCAATATCAGTTCAATTGCAGGTTTTATCATATCGGTTGTTATCTGCGAAAACGCGGGTAATTCAGGCTGATCTAATAATGGGTTTTTCAATATCTTCACTTATTCAGGTAGGGTTATCATCGTTATTAAAACTGTCAACATGACAAAGAATAACATCACATACAAAATCAATGATAGGCGCTTTTTACCCAATAGCACAGGTTCATCTATTGTTGAAATCAGAAAGGGATGATTTTTCTCCTGTGGCTTACGGATAGTATGAATAACTGACTGCTGATTTTGTTCCCTGACTTTATATTCAGCATGCCTTTTAATTTCAGCCCATTCATTATTCTGTATCTTTCCATCTCCATCCAGGTCAAAGGGTTTTAGAAATCGCATGGGCTGTATTTTCCAATGGCGAATCAATTCTTTAACCTTTTGCTGGATAGTATGAGCATCAGGATTTTTTGTTACCGATTTAAAATCACCTAATACATATAGTGTATCAGCAACAAAAATCATTTTTTCAGTAAAGCGGTAATTTCCCATACCGATAAAACCAGAAAGGCTAGAATTCTTTGGATTTATGTGTGATGCCTGTAAGTGCTTACCGTGCCAAACCCTTTGATATGAAGGTATAACCTCTGCCTGTTCCGGAATAACGATACATTCACCGGTATCATCTTGTATTAAAAATATATCTTCAGAAATCTGATTACTTTCTTCTACCCAATGACTGCGCTTTCCCGTTGTTTTTTTAACTTCTACCTTACATTGATACCAGATACATTTTCTATGACTAAATGGAGATATAATTTTTGACTCTGGTAATAGCTCTGCCAGCCCTTTTAATTCTACGTAGCCCTGAGCAGCCGAAGCGATACGAGAAGTTGCCGTATCCTGAATAAAGCGGTACTGGTGGTGAGTCTGATATATTTTATACAGGCTAAATAATATAGTTATAAAAAGTACCAGAGTGAAAAAGTTTAATTCGGCCGGACTTAATCCGTATAAATATTCCGATAACCATTGCGGCATCCAGAATTGTTACTCTTTAAATAGAGAGCTTAAATTCACATCCTGAATTTCCTGCTGCTCAAACTCGAGTAAATCTCGCTCTTTGAAATTCAGCAAACGCGCAACGATAATATCCGGGAATTGCTCGATGCGCGTATTATTAATATTGACCGATTCATTATAGAATTCCCGTCGGTCTGCTATCGCAGATTCCAGGCCACTAATTCGCCCTTGCAGATGCTGGAAATTATCATTGGCTTTCAATTCAGGATAGGCTTCGGCTACAGCGAACAAATTACCTAAGCCCATTCTTAACATGCCTTCGGCTGAACCCAAACTTGCCATATCCTGAGACTGTCTGGCACTGGAAACCTGTGACCGTGCCTGCATCACTTTTTCCAGGGTTTCCTTTTCAAACTTCATATATTGTTTGCAGGTTTCTACCAGCTTGGGAATTTCATCATGACGTTGTTTAAGCAATACATCGATATTTGACCAGGCCTTGGACACATTATGCTTTATCCGAACCAGATGGTTATAGATATTGATAAAATAAAACACCAGTCCGACCAGCACTACCCAGAATATGATTGATCCTGTATCCATAATATTGCTAAAACCAGTATTTAAACGTCCAGATTTCCAACATTTAGAGCATTAGACTCTATAAAGTCACGGCGGGGTTCAACCTGATCACCCATCAATGTCGTAAACACTTCGTCTGCAGCAATCGCATCTTCTATACGTACCTGTAGCAATCTGCGTGTATTCGGATCCATGGTGGTTTCCCATAACTGTTCAGGATTCATTTCACCCAAACCTTTATAGCGTTGAATACTTTGACCTTTTTTAGCTTCATTCATCAACCAGGCGTATACCTCACTAAATTCAGTCACCGACTGCTTCTTCTCTCCGCGCATGATATAGGATCTTTCGGTGAATAAATCATTCACCTGCTCAATAAACGTCCTGATGAGTTCATAGTCAGACCCATTGAAGAAATCTATTGAAATAACCTTTTCATTAGTTATCCCGTGAACCTTTCTTGCCATAATAAGTTCAGCCTTTTCATTATCCAGAGGGTTAACTGTTACGTGATAATCAACCGAAGCACTGGCCTGTTGATTCAACTTGGCATCCAGTTTTTCTAACCACGGTTTTAGATTCTCAACCGGGTTAAGCATTTCTTCTGGCTTTACTGCGGGTAGATTGAGCAACTGCTCTAAAAACTCTACAGGCATCGTCTTCTTCAGACGCTCGAAAATTGCTAGCAGGCTCATGTACTGACGTGAAAGATTTTCCAATGCAAGATCAGTCACTGGTGGCAGCCCTTCATCTACAAATAATTGAGCACCTTCTATCGCCATCTGTAACAGATAATTGTTTAATTCCTTATCATCTTTTACATATCTTTCCTGCTTACCTTTTTTTACTTTATACAATGGAGGTTGTGCAATATAGATATGACCATTCTCGACCAGCTCTTTCATCTGACGATAAAAGAACGTGAGCAATAAGGTACGGATATGAGAACCGTCAACGTCAGCATCCGTCATGATAATAATGTGGTGATAACGTAGTTTCGCCAGATCAAACTCATCCCTACCTATCCCTGTACCCAGCGCGGTGATCAGTGTTCCAACTTCTGCTGAACCCAGCATCTTATCGAAACGAGCTTTTTCAACATTCAGGATCTTACCCTTCAATGGAAGTATCGCCTGGGTTCTTCTATTTCTACCCTGCTTTGCGGATCCACCCGCTGAGTCCCCTTCCACCAGATAAAGTTCTGAAAAAGCGGGATCCTTTTCCTGACAATCTGCCAGTTTCCCGGGCAGGCCTGCAATATCTAAAGCGCCTTTACGGCGCGTCATTTCGCGAGCTTTACGTGCAGCTTCCCTGGCTCGTGCTGCATCAATAATTTTACTGGTTATGGCTTTTGCATCGGATGGATTTTCTTCCAGATGATCTTTTAGCGCTTCAGCTACTACCGACTCAACCACTGACTTTACTTCTGACGATACCAGTTTATCTTTCGTTTGAGAGGAGAATTTAGGATCGGGTACCTTGACTGAAAGTACTGCGGTCAGGCCTTCGCGCGCATCATCGCCACTGGTCGATGCTTTATTCTTTCCACTGGTATTGTTTTCCATATACTGGTTTAAGGTTCTGGTTAAAGCAGCACGAAAGCCAGATAGATGGGTACCGCCATCTCTTTGCGGAATATTATTGGTAAAACAGAAGATATTTTCCTGATAGGAATCATTCCACTGCATCGAAACTTCTACACCAATATCTTCTCGATTGAGCGATATATTAATCACCTTTTGATGTATAGGCGTCTTGTTTTTATTCAAATGTTCTACGAAGGCTCTAATACCACCTTCATATTCAAAAACATCTTCCTTGCTATTTCTTTCATCTATCAGGTGGATTCGCACACCAGAATTCAGGAAAGATAACTCACGTAAACGTTTGGCTAAAATATCATAATGGAATTCAATATCGCCAAAGATATCAGGACTAGGCTTGAATCGAATCTCAGTACCAGATGTTTCTGTATCTCTGATGGCTTTTAGATCTTCAACAGGAACCCCCATATTGTATTCCTGATAATGGACCTTACCGTTGCGTTTGATAGTTAATTTAACATTTTCTGATAATGCATTGACTACCGATATACCAACACCATGTAAACCACCGGATACCTTGTAAGAGTTATCATCAAATTTACCACCTGCATGTAGCACGGTCATGATGACTTCTGCTGCTGATTTCCCTTCTTCAGGATGAATATCTACCGGTATGCCTCGACCATCATCTCTGATAGATACTGAATTATCGTTATGGATGACAACCTGAATCTCTGAACAATGTCCTGCAAGGGCTTCATCGATCGAGTTATCAACCGCCTCAAAAACCATATGATGGAGGCCTGAACCATCATCGGTATCACCTATATACATTCCGGGTCTTTTTCTTACTGCATCCAGACCTTTTAAGACCTGTATGCTCGACGAATCGTATTCTGACATTGATATCTCTATGTGTTCTTAACGGGTTTAATCATACCATGTTCCACGTGAAACATTTTATATTCTTGCCTGGCTTCAGTGAGGTATGTCTTTGAACGGATATTGGTAATAAATACTTGAATATCCAGCTTTGTAAGTAAATTAACGATCTTGCTAACAGATTCAGGATCTAGCTCTGACTCAAGATCATCTATTAAAACTATAATACTTTTATTTGTGTATTGCTTAACTAACAGGATTTGAGCCAGATAGAAAGATATCGAAAGTTTTTTAATCTGTCCTCTAGATAAAACTTCAGAGACAGAAAATTCATCTATAGAAATATTTATACAATCTCTATGCGACCCAATTATTGAGTATCCATAGCGTAATTCCTTAAATCTATTTTCAGTCATACAGGCTAATGGATCATCAATTATTGACCACCCTTGTTTAAAATCTATATTAATATCAAGATTATCAGTTAGTGATGAATTTATGTCGGTGATGATATTAATAAGTTCTTTTAGATACTTTGTACGGTATTGATATATCTTCAGGCAAAGAGTACTTAGATATTGGTCCCAGTAGTCAAGCTCTTTAACTATCTTTCTGGTTTTCAGTAATGCGTTTTTATGTTTCAAGCCGCGCTGGTAATCATTCCAAAGGTCACGATATTGATGTTCCACGTGAAACAAACACCAATCTAAATACTCTCTACGAACAGAAGGAGGTCCAGTTAGTAATTCAAAACATTTTGAATCTATGGTAATAACGGGTGTTTTTTCAACCAGTTGAGATATTTTAGATATATTCATGCCATCTATACGAATCTGTGTCTTGAATTCAGTACGTGACAGGCCAGCCTGATATTGGTTGAATTTTGCAAAAAGAAGAAAGTTCTTTTTCCCGTGTTGAATACATTGGTTAATATGATGCGTTTTGAATGAACGCCCTTGGCAGATGACATTGATAGATTCGAGCAGACTTGTTTTACCAGAACCATTGTTTCCAACAATAACATTGTAGCCGGGATCAAAATCAAGAGTAATCGATTTAAGGTTACGAAAATCGTTAAGGCTAAGTTGTTTTATAGCCATATAGCGTAAATTACTCTTTACTACAATCGCATGGGCATCACCACGTATCTAAATTGATTAGACTCTGGAGTAGTAATGACACAGCTGCTATTAGAGTCCTTGAGTTTAATCAAGACCTGGTCTGAATCGAGTACAGATAACACATCAAGCAAATAGGTTACGTTGAATCCAATTTCAAGTGTTGATTCATCAAACTCTACGGTAATTTCCTCTTCGGCCTCTTCTCGATCAGGGTTATTTGCCTGAATTGAAAGGTTGTTATCACCCAGAGTTAATCTTATTCCGCGGTATTTTTCATTAGATAAGATAGAAATCCTGTGTAGTGATTGCTTTAACAGGTCTCTATTTACAGCGAGGGTTTTATTACCGTCCAGAGGTATTACCCGGTTGTAGTCAGGAAATTTCCCATCGATTAACTTCGAGGTAAAGGTAAACTGCTTTGTTTCTACACGGATATGGTTATTACTGATTTTTACTTCAGCGAGTTCGTCACTGTTTGACAGTAACCTGGCTAACTCAAGAATTCCCTTACGTGGAATAATGATCTGCTTATCTACGGTAATACTATTTTCGCTTTCATATTCACTTAAAGCGAGTCGATGTCCATCGGTAGCAACAAGACGTAACAGGTCTTTACTAAGCTCCATCAATAAACCATTTAGATAATAACGAACATCTTGCTGAGCCATTGCAAAAGCTGTTTTATCAATTAACAGTTTGAGATTCTTTTGTGGGATATCAAAAGTGAGTTGGGCTTCTATATCCTCAGTGCCAGGAAAATCCTTACCGGGAAGTGACGAAAGAATAAATCTTGATCTTGCCGAGGTAAGCGTAACCTGATTTTCTTCAATATTAAATTTGATTTCACTTTTATCGGGCAGCGCTTTACAGATATCTAGTAGTTTTCTGGCCGGTAAGGTGGTGAGAATATCTTCACTAATCGGAATATCCAGATGGGTAATTAATTCAATCTCAAGATCGGTAGCGGTCAGAGAAAGATTCCCGTTGCTGGATTTGAATAAAACATTGCCTAAAATAGGTAAGGTTTGTTTACGTTCTACCGCTCCAATCACCTGTTGAAGGGGATTGAGCAAGTCTTCTCTATTAATAACAATATTCATTATATATATTATCTGTTGTTGTTATTAGCATCTGCCAAAAAAATAGTAAGTCGAAAATATCTTTAAAAATCAATGCTTTATTTTAAAAATAAGCCTTCGGTTGTTGTGACTATATTATCAGTAAACTGTGGATAACATAGGGATAAACTAACCGCATATATTTATTAAATACTTATCCACAATCTGCACACAGGGTTATTCATTTTATGCTATTTGCCTTCATGTGCAACATTCCATTAATTACTCAGGGTTAGATAAAGATTTTCATAATCTTCGCTAAACCTTTGATCCTGTTGTTTTAATTCTTCAACCTTACGACAGGCGTGTAAAACTGTCGTGTGGTCCCTGCCACCGAAGGCGGCACCAATCTCTGGTAAACTATGTCTTGTTAAAAGTTTTGAAAGAGACATGGCTATCTGTCGCGGCCGAGTTATCGAACGAGTACGTCTATTGGATAACAGGTCGGAAACGTTAATTTTGAAATAATCAGCGACAGTTTTCTGAATATTGATCATAGAAACATTACGTTCCTGTACTGCCAGCAGGTCTTTTAGAGCTTCTTTGGTGAACTCCTGAGTGATGGCTTGCCCGGTAAAACGAGCATGTGCAATTACCCGTTTTAATGAACCTTCCAGTTCGCGAATATTCGATTTGAATTTATTGGCGATAAAGAATGCAACCTCTTCCGGCAGCAAGACGTTAACCGATTCAGCCTTGGTGTGTAATATCGCAACTCGGGTTTCCAGGTCGGGTGGTTTTATGTCTACAGCAAGTCCCCAGCCGAGTCGTGAACGTATTCTGTCGTCAAGCCCATCAATTTCCTTAGGAAAACGATCACAGGTGATAATCATCTGTGCTTTAGCTTCGTAAAGAGAGTTGAAGGTATGGAAAAACTCTTCCTGTGAGCGGTTCTTATCGGCAAGAAACTGGATATCGTCGATAAGTAAGGCATCAACATTTCGATAGAAGTTCTTGAATTCGTTGATTTTACTATGCTGCAAGGCCTTGACCATATCCGAAACAAAGCGTTCGCAATTAACATAAACAACATGGCTATCAGGCTTTAAGCGTCTGATTTGATTACCCGCAGCCTGCATTAGGTGAGTTTTTCCGAGCCCTACCCCACCGTAAATATACAGCGGATTATAATCAGCACCCGGATGATTACTAACCTGAATTGAAGCGGCTCTGGCAAGTTGATTCGATTTACCTTCTACATAGTTTTCAAAGGTTTGCGATTCATTTAAGCCACTGGGGTAACTATTAGTCAGCACCTCTGGGGTCGTACTCTTTGCTGGAGTCGGTGCAGAGCTAGCAGCACGTGTTTGACTGCCTACTACAATAGTGACATCCATGGATTTACTGTCATCCAGTTGCAGAACAATATTGCGAATTTGATCTAGAAAATTTTTCTTTACCCAATCCATCACGAAACGATTGGGAGCCAGTAAGCAGAGTTGATTGTCTTTCAGTTCAGTTTGCAGGGGGAGAATCCAGGTATTGAACTGCTGTTCACTCAGTTCGCCTTCCAGATAGGAAAGACACTGTTCCCATAACTCCAGTTTCAAGATGTTTTACCTAAGTGTTGTATATCAAAGTCAAACTTGTGGCCGATTCAGGAATCACGGCCAATCATTGTCTGACATCAGGGTTGTTAAAAAAGATGCGCAGATTATCATACTTATCCACAGCAGGTGCAAAACAAAACGGGCTTTTACTAATAAATAATTAAATATAAGTGGGATTTAATGTTGACGAACAGGTAACTTATCGGTATCTTTTCGCGCCTGCTTTTAAACAGGCCATTTTCGCCAGTAAAAAGCGACTGATCAGTATTGAGGCAATAACATGAAACGTACATTTCAACCAAGTAATTTAAAACGCGCCAGAACTCATGGTTTTCGCGCTCGCATGCAAACTCGTGGTGGCCGTTTAGTCATCAAAGCAAGAAGAGCTAAAGGCAGAGCCCGTCTTACTCCATAGTCGATGATTCAAAAGACCGGGGAATCGTTTTCCAGGTCATCCAGGCTGACCAGTGCCGCTGATTTCCAATCGGTATTTCAGGAAAATTTTCGAATTAGCGATGACTGTTTCACTATTCTTGTTTGCAGAAAAAAAGGCAGTAGTTCAAGGCTAGGGTTTGCTGTGGCTAAAAAACAGCTTAAACGGGCTGTAGATAGAAACCGCATCAAACGGTTAATCCGGGAAAGTTTTCGCAAGAACCTTAAAGATTTACCGGATCATGATCTAGTAGTTATGGTACGCTTCAAAATACTGAGTTTAAGCAATCCTGAAATTTTTTCTAGATTAGGTAAACACTGGTCCAGCGTACAAAGAAAATGCGAAAACTGCTAATTCTGCCTATCCGATTCTATCAATATGCGATAAGCCCTCTCCTAGGCAGTCGCTGTAGATATACTCCAACCTGTTCGCAATATGCCATCGAAGCTATCGACAGGTTCGGTGCGGTCAAAGGCGGATGGCTAGCTCTAAAACGTTTACTCTCCTGTCATCCCTGGGGAAGCTGTGGTTACGATCCGGTTCCTTCAGACAATAAATAAACTAACCACGAAATCAAATTCAAGATGGATAATTCAAGACTTTTTTTGTATGCAGCCCTGGCATTTGTAGGATTACTCATCTGGGAGCAATGGCAGGCAGATTACGGTCCAAAGCCAGATCCTGTGGTACAGACCCAGTCTCAAACCAGTAATTCCAGTTCTGCCCAGAGTTTTGATAATCAGCCTATCGATGATTTGCCAGATTCTGTAACAGGAAGTAATAGTGCCGATCTATCAGCTCCCGCTTCAGCGAGCAAAGGGCAGATTATCAAGGTAGTTACAGATGTATTTGAATTGAAGATAGATACTCAGGGTGGTGTACTCAACTCAGTCAAACTGAAGGATTATCCTGTCGATGTGGATCATAAGGATGAATATCTGGAGTTAATCTACAAGCGTGATGATTCGCTATATATCATCCAGAATGGCCTGCGATCAGCGAATAATCCAGCACCTACCCATTACAGCCTGTTTACTGCAGCAAAAACAGAATACGTGATGCAAGATGGACAGCAGACATTATCCGTACCCTTAACCTGGATGGAGAATGGAATTCGAGTGGTTAAAACCTATGTGTTTCATCGTGGTGATCATCTGATTTCCGTTAATCACAAGGTTCAGAATAACTCTGCAGAAGTCTGGTCTGGTAGTCAGTATCGTCAGATTCAACGTTCTAAACCGCTGAAAACCAGTCGTATTTTATATACCTATACGGGAGCGGTGGTTTATAACGATGAGATAAAATACGAAAAAATAAAATTTGAAGATATGGAAGATAAGTCATTCCAGCAAAGCTCTATTGGTGGCTGGGCGGCTATGATTCAGCATTATTTTCTATCAGCTTGGGTAGCTGAACCAGAATCAGAAAACCTGCTTTATTCAATTGCAAACACTAAACGTAATCCCTCTACCTATACCATAGGTATGCGTTCAGCCGCGCAACAGGTAGCAGCAGGAACTCAGGGAGAATTCAATGCACAGCTTTATGTTGGACCTAAGCGTGTAAAACGTCTGGAAGAGATTTCACCCGGGCTCGAATTAACCGTT
>JBNKPX010000012.1:0-49379 GCA_050295575.1 Gammaproteobacteria bacterium
CCTTGCAGGGTGGCGATATCCCGGTAAAGTGTGCGCAGGCTTATCCCTAGTTCTTTGGCTAAATGAGCACCAGTAACTGGAAAACGATGATTTCGTAAGGTCTGTATCAGGTCGAATAATCTTTCGGTGCGAGACATGAGTAACTATGTTGGTGACAGGCTGTTGTCAATATATCCTGCCATTTTTTGGCAACATGTCAACGAGTTGATACAAGGGCCAGATTCCAATGGCAGTTAATTATTCGGGAATCTTCATACTCAACAGTCACCAAAACTGTATTCTTAGTTGGAGAATCATGTCTGCTGATTGATAACCAGTGTTAGCAGCTGCCTTAAAGCCTGTTCAACAGTCCGAGTATCATCATACGCATCATCCAGTGCCCAACCTGTATTAATCCGAAAACAGTCACGATATAAACGCCGTGTGGTAAAGAAACTTCCTGAGCGAATATCAATATCCAAGCTTTCGGCATCACTACGCAGCTGCTCTGCATCCAGCCCCGGTACCTGAATCCATAACACCATACCACCTCCCGGTTGACTAATGGCTGAGCCGTCAGGCAGGCACTCCTGCAACAGTTTTTGATAGGCACATATATTTTTGAATAACACAGAGCGAACAGCGTTAAGGTGTTTGCGATATTGCCCCGTTTTTATAAAATCTGCCAGGCCAGCCTGAACCACGGTATTGTGTCCAAGCATATGGATACGACAATGTCTGATCATCTCCTCCTGATAACGACCAGGCAAGCACCAGCCCAGGCGATACCCTGCAGACAGGGCCTTTGATATGGAACTACACCAGAGTACATAGCCGTTTTTATCCCATGATTTTACGGGTAAGGGCAGGGCTTTATCATAGGCCAGTTCGGCATAGATATCGTCCTCTATAATCGGTATTCGATACTTGTTTGCCAGGGCTGCCAGCTGCTTTTTTTGCTCGATGCTCAAGCTTGTGCCCTGTGGATTCATATGCGAGCTGCTAAACAGGCCAGTGCTAACCTCACCATTTTTTATATGCTGTTCTAGCTGTGCTAAATCGATACCTTGTTCAGTACAGGGGATTTCCACGATTTTACGCGACATGTTCGCCAGTAATTCCAGCAATCCATTAAAACAGGGAGAACTTATTGCAACCCCATCTCCGGGCTTGCTGGTCACCTCTAGAGCAAGACGAACAGCATCAATACATCCACCTGTGATGACAAGCTCCTGTGCAGTGAATGGAAGGCCGCTCTGGGTGAAATGTGATGAGAGTGCATGACGTAATTCTTCCAGTCCCTGCGGGTCGGGATATTGATGTATTTGTTCTGCTAAGGATTGCATGCCTCGTTTGATGCTTTTTTCCAGAGCTTTCACGGGTAAACAATCTGGAGCCAGTTGGCTGATACCAAAAGGGCCCGATACGTGTGCGGTTTCATTAGTGAAACGTAAGGAAGCAGTGTCTGAGAGGGTAGATGGTCGACTCCTGAACTGAGGCTGGCGAGGCTGTCTGGATTGAACTTTAAGGCTGGAAACGAAAAAACCTGACTGAGGCCTTGCGATAACCCAGCCACTTTGTTCGAGGCTTCTATAGCTGTTTAACGCTGTGGTCATACTTACCTGGTATTGTGATGCAAGTTTGCGTAGTGAGGGCATACGTTGTCCAGGAGAGAGTTTATCCTCACGGATGTCAGTTACGATTTGTTCAACAATAGCTTTATATCTCACCTGAGTCTCCAGTCTGATCTGGATGAATTGTACTCTATTTTATTTCTAAATTTGTATCTGTTATATGTTTTTCAGATAGTCGATAGTTTAGCTACAGCAATTTTTGTAGACCCGGGTAGCTCAGATAATGAAAACAAGAGACTTATTGATCAGCCTCGCACTGATGTGTTTGTGGGGCTTTAACTTTTCCGCCATTAAGCTCGGCGCTGATCAAATCAATCCTATATTACTCACCGCCATGCGTTTTAGTTTTGCGCTTTTTCCTGCGATATTCTTTGTACGTAGACCTGATGTCGCTATGCGCTATCTATTCGCCTATGGTGTGACATTTGGTGCTGGTATCTGGGGTATGATGGTTTGGTCAATTAACCTTGGGGTTTCAGCGGGCATGGCTGGCCTGCTGATGGATATGAGTATATTGCCCAGCCTGCTTCTGGGCTATTGGGTATTTCGAGAAAAGATCACTTTTAACAAAAAGCTTGGGGCAGTGCTCGCCGTTGCAGGGCTGCTCGCCAGTATCTCACTTGAGGATGGGGCTGTTCCACTGCGAGGTTTGCCACTGACGCTGATTGCCGCGTTTAGCTGGAGCTTGATGAGTGTCATCGTAAAGAAGTCTAATACCACCCAGGTCTTTGCTTTTAGCGTGTGGGGTATGTTGTTCGCACCCATACCGCTATTATTGTTGGCTTATGCCTTTCATGGGGCACAGCCATTCATTCAGCTCCCTTCTCAGTTGAATAGTGAAGTCTGGTTTTCAGTATTGTTTCAGGCTTACCCAACAACCCTGCTTGGCTACTGGATATGGAATAGACTTACCCTGAAATACCCGCTGTCAACAATGGCTCCTTTCACACTTTTGACGCCCGTATTCGGTCTGATTGGTAGCATGATATTTTTTGATGAGAGTGTTTCGATGTTAAAAGTAGTGGCTTTTGTCCTGGTGTTGGGAGGACTCGCTGTAAGCCAATGGCAGTCGGTAGCCAAACCAGCAGAAGCCTGACAGAAATATACGTCAGGTCTTCCATTTGGTACAAGTCAGTTTGTCGCGAAATATATCGGGCGTTGTCATGCCAGGGGGACTGGTTCTGGTTATGGAATCAACATGTTGCCTCAGACCTAAGGCACCCTGAATATTTTGTTTTTTTCAATTAGAAATATAATTTTTACACAATTTTCACGTTTTTTTCACTTTGTGTCATTAGGATTAATCTCAGGATTGCTACAAGTCAAGCTCTTTGGCTTTTGCATTTAGCTCATTTATTGGGTGTTATGATGGGCACGCGGCATTATAGCTTTTCTTATAGTTATGTTAGCTCTCTACTCTAAATACCTGACAAATATAAAGGATGAATTTACAACAGTTTAGTTACAACCGAAAGAAAGGGTGTATTTTATGAGTAGTATCGTATTAGCCGTTATATCCTTAAGCCTTGCCCTTGTTTTCATGGTGATGTGGATCCGTGCTCGCAGAGCTGCACTTCGAGCCGAAGTCGTAGCCTATGGGTTACGAGCTCAGGATGAGAGTGATGAAAATACAAAAACCAACCTGGTCAATATGCATAAAGAATATCATGTAGCCATCAGCAAACTGGATCAGTTGGGTCATATTAAGCGTGATAACTGGGGCCATTGGGTCTGGACAGAGTCGGGACAGCAATTGGGCCAGGGTTAATACTTGCTTTGGCTATTAATACGATAGCCTGTTAAATCGATTCAGTTATCTGTAAAAACTCGTATTTATCTGTGGCCTGTTCATTCCAGCCCTTCAGAGCGCTGAGTGTTCGGGCTGATATCTGTTAACCCCACCCATAGTCACCCAGTCAACTTATGCGTTTTATCGCATGTCTCTATCTGTCAGCATTGAATGAGAGTCAGTGGAGAACGAGATAAGATATTTTCAATTCTCATAATACACCCCCATTATTTTGTTATTCCCGAACAGTGCATAGGGTAGTATATTCGTATGCCTAAATAGAGTAATAACCTCGGGAACTGATAAATGATTATAGCCAGGCAAGCAATTGACCTTCACTGCCCTGAAACCGATATCTACCATAGCTTGTTATCACTAGATGGAAAACATATTGTGGAACTGGGTTGTGGCAGCGCTGACATTACTCGAGATATTGCCTCTTCGGGTAGTGGCCGAAAAGTATGGGCGTTTGAGGTCGATGAAATAGCTCATAATATAAACTTACAGCTCACTGACTTGCCGAATGTAACTTTTGGTCTTGCCGGAGCACAGGAAATTCCACTTGCAGATGCATCGGTGGATGTCGTCTTTATGTTTAAATCGCTGCACCATGTACCGCTGGATTTGATGGATCAATCGCTGCTGGAAATTCGACGCGTATTAAGGCCAGGGGGGCTGGCTTATATCTCAGAACCTGTATTTGACGGTGAGTTTAATGAGGTTCTACGTTTATTTCATGACGAACAAAAGGTACGTGAAGCGGCTTTCAGCGCACTGGAAAGAGTGGTAAATGAGCATCAGTTTGATCTGGTCGATGAGGTTTTTTTCACAACCCCGTTGAAATTCGCCAACTTTTCCGAGTTTGCAGATAAGGTCATTAAGGCCACGCATTCTGATCACAAACTAAGTGATGAACTGTACCAGCAGGTCAAACAAGCCTTTGAAAAACATTTAGCTGATGGTGGTGTACACTTTAAACAGCCTATAAGGGTGGATCTATTACAACGGCCACTTTGAGCTTGTTTTGAAGTCATCACGGCGAATGTATCGGCGTTAATATTTACCCTGTCTGCTGTTTGAAAATTAAAATCAGCATGTTATATTCAGGGCTGGAATAGAAACTCAACAAAGATTACTAAATTTAAATGTTTACACTCTACAGCCAATCTAAACAAAAAAGCTGCAAAAAGGTGATGTCCTTTGCGGCTATGGTCTGTGTGTGTAATTAAATAAAACGATTTCATACAAAAGCCCGGTCGCAGAAATGCTACCGGGCTTTTTTTTGGCCTTTTGAAAATTCGGAGAAAACTATGTTTAACGGTTCATATGTCGCTTTGGTAACCCCATTTAGAGATGGCATTGTCGATGAGATGGCCCTGCGCGATCTGGTTAACTGGCAGATAGAGCAGGGTACTAATGGTCTGGTACCTGTGGGTACTACGGGAGAATCTCCTACAGTTACAGAACAGGAGCATAAGCGAATCATAGAAGTGGTTATTGAGGAGGCTGCTGGTCGAGTTCCTGTGATTGCTGGTGCGGGCTCTAATAATCCGGTGGAAGCGTTGGCTTATGCAAAAACGGCCGAAGCATTAGGCGCTGATGGCATTCTCTGTGTGGCTGGTTATTACAACCGTCCTTCACAGGCGGGTTTATACGAGCATTTTAAATATCTCCATGATCAGACCAATATTCCCATCATCATTTACAACATTCCACCTCGAGCCATCGTTGACGTCGAACCGAATACCATGGCTAGTCTGGCTGCATTGCCGCGTATAGCGGGTGTCAAGGATGCCACGATGGACTTATCACGCATCAGTCGCGAGCGATTATTAATTAGCAAGCCGTTCAGTTATCTATCTGGTGAAGATATGACCGCGCTAGCTTATAACTCTATGGGAGGCAATGGCTGTATCTCGGTAACGGCAAATATTGCGCCCAGGCTTTGTGCAGAGTTGCATGCGGCCTGTCAGGCTGGGGATTATCAGCGGGCAATAGGGCTACACGAAAAATTGGTGCCATTACATCTGGCATTATTTGAGGAACCCAGTCCATCGGGTATCAAGTATGCACTATCACTAAGTGGGTTGTGTACCGATGAGGTACGTTTACCTATGCTGCCTTTAGCTCAGCATACAAAAGATAATATTAAGTCAGCGCTTGATAATTTATCATTAATCTAATCAGTGAGTGGATAAGCTGATATTGAGAATTTGTTGAGGCAATATGAGTAGATTGAGCCAGGGCCTGTTATTTACCTTTGAACTGATTGATATAACCACTGCCAATGGCAGAAAAGGGTAACTCAAGTTCTAATTCTGGAACTCGCTTAGCTATCCAGGCTACGAATGTATTACTATTAGGCCCTGGGAATGCATGGTAATCATCTTTCCAGGGGTAATCCTCAACAGCCTGCTCAATATCATCAATCAGTTTATCTACCCCACTTCCTCGATGTTCCTTGAGTAAGATGGGTTTTGACCCATACCAGTAACGATCTGGAATGTCCTGCTTTGCAGCAACGACCGGCTGGCCATGATAATTCCTCCAGCCCACAACGTCGTAGACGGTATATTCAGCCTCGCCGCTGCGTTTGGCAGCCACCCAGCAGTGTATGGCAAACCAGCCACGCCAGCCCCAGGCATCTGCCCCGTAAATATGTATAACAGCCTCGTTATTGGTCGTCGGGTCAGGAGCAATACCTGCTGATTCTCAACTGGCTGTGCGCCAGTCATTACTCATTGAGCAACCGTAAATGCCAAATGTCATGACTACCAGTAGCAGGTATAAGATAGGCTTTTTCATATCTGAGGTCAGCTTTTATATTATTTTCAGGCTGTAATCGAACTGAAAAGTTCAACATGATTTTAAAGATAAAAATTTTGGGGCCGAATATTTAGCATGTGGATGTAGCCACGTATATTGCTGGCACACCGTTTATCCATGTATTTTGTGTGTTTTCTTAAGGATGGGAGTTTTTTTTGATGTAAACCCTCCAAATTCGAATTTTTATCGATATTTATATACTTAACAAACTCGGCAAATATCTCTACAATAAAAGCTTATCAACATAATATATCAAAAAATTATGAGCAGTATTATTATTGCATTGATTTCCTGCACTTTTGCAGTGGTCTTCTTCGTTATGTGGCTTCGTGCTCGACGAGCAGCTAGTGAAGCTGAAGTTGTTGCTTATGGCTTAAGGTCAGAGGACGATAGCGATGAAAACACCAAAACCAACCTTTCAATGATGGAGGCTGAATATAACGCTGCGATTGATAAGCTCAGTGAGATGGGGGAAATCAAGCGCGATGACTGGGGACGCTGGGTATGGACTAAAACAGGTCAACAATTAGCTGAAGATTGAGTTATGGCCTGTTAACACCAATTTAATTAGTGTTAACAGGCCATAATAGATCCGCTTAACTATCATTTTTAATTATTGGTTAAAATTTCTTTTGTATTAATACTGTTTTTATTGCTTATAATTACGTGATTATTAGATGCACGTATAAAAAATGAGCAAATCCTCTCCTTGTGTTGAAACGCCTGAAAAAGCAGCAGAATATTTCAGGCTGACACTGGCAAAACTTGGCGAGCTTAAATTGCCCGTGACTGCCAAAAACTATTCTTTGATCTATTATTACTTCGCTGGAGAAAGTGTTGCTCTAAAAAATGAGCTTGATGGATTAATAGCCAGGAATACCCCGCTTACTTCAGATCTCTCAGAAAAATTGTTCACCCAGTACGTTTGCAAATGCGGAGAAGTGGTCAATGATAATTTCCATGCTGAAATTATAAACACCCTGTCTAGTGTTTTAGAGGCGTTTGTTGATTTGGCAGGGCGTACTACTCAGTCAAACACATTTCTTAAGGGCCATATTGAGAAACTCGAGGCAGTTTCTGAACCTGCTGAGGTATTGGAAATTGCTGCTGAGATAATTCGTGAAACCACTAGCTTTATTGATGCTACTCAATCGTTTGAAGAAAGTTTACGCGATACGACTAGCGAAATTGATCAGCTAAAAAGTGAGCTCGATAAAGCCAGACAGCAGGCATTTAATGATGCCCTTACCGGATTAATGAATCGTCGTGGATTTGATAATGCCCTGGAGGAATCCATCAGCGAAGTCTTGAAAAATCACTCTCCAATGTGTTTATTATTGATTGATATTGATCACTTTAAGAGTGTCAATGATACCCACGGGCATCTGGTAGGGGATAAGGTTTTACGAGGACTTTCAAAATTACTGGTCAATAAAATGCGTGGTAATGATTTTTTATCTCGTTATGGCGGTGAGGAGTTTGCCGTAATACTGCCTAATACTCCGTTAAAAGGTGCATTTACTGTAGCTGAAAACTTGAGGTTATCGGCAAGAAAGCTGCGGATAAAAAATGTAAAAACAGGGGATAGGCTCGCTGACGTCACTATTTCAACTGGCGTTGCCTGCTATAGAAAGGGAGAGAGCACTGACGATTTTATCAATCGATGTGATCAAGCATTATATCGTGCTAAGAATCTGGGTAGAAACAGAACCGTGGTTGCGGAATAATATCTGATGATCCGCAAAATCCTGCTGCCCACAATTTGCATTGTTTTAGGTTGGGGTTTTTGGGTTAGCCCTGATTTTAAGGTTATTAGCGCAGGCGTTGCCATTTTTCTTTTCGGTATGCTTTCGCTGGAAAATGGGTTCAAGGTGTTTACTGGCGGCACACTCGACACAATCCTTAAAAAAACCACTGACAAACGCTGGAAGAGCCTCGCTTTTGGTGTTATTTCAACCAGCGTTATGCAATCCAGTTCACTGGTTTCGGTTATTACTATCTCATTTCTCAGTGCCGGCTTACTTGGACTTTCTGAAGGTGTCGGGATTATTTTTGGTGCCAATCTTGGTACGACGACCGGTGCCTGGCTGGTTGCGGGCTTTGGCCTTAAGGTCAAAATATCTGCCTACGCTATGCCTATGCTGGTTTTCGGTACCTTATTGATTTTTCAGAAATCAAATACTATGAAGGGGGCAGGGTATGTACTTGCTGGATTAGGATTTCTGTTTTTGGGCATTCATTATATGAAAGAAGGTTTTGATACCTTCAAAGATACACTCGATCTAACACAATTTGCGGTAAGCGGATTTTCTGGTTTGCTGCTGTATGCGTTGATAGGTATGGCTGCTACTGTGATTATGCAATCTAGCCATGCAACTCTAGTACTCACCATAACGGCCTTATCTATAAACCAGATTAGCTATGAAAATGCGCTGGCTTTGGCGATTGGAGCCAATATAGGCACCACTATTACGGCTATTATTGGCTCTTTAAGTTCTAATGAACAGGGGCGTCGACTGGCTGGTGCTCATCTTGTGTTTAATCTGGTGACAGGTTTGATTGCAATTTCCTTATTGCAACAAATGCTTTGGCTAGTCGACTGGGTTAGTCAACATGTTGGGATCAGAAACGACGATTACACTCTAAAGCTGGCTGTTTTTCATACTCTGTTTAACCTGGTCGGTATCCTGGCCATGCTACCGTTTTTAGATCGTCTGGTTAGTTTTTTAAATCGAATAATACCTACTCCGAAAACCACACGTCTGAAAGCTCACTTTTTAAATGAATCGACCATTGCCTATGCCGATACAGCGACGGAAGCAGTACGTAATGAAACACTACATATGTGGACTAATACACTGGATGTGATTGCTCATGGTCTACGTCTGCCGACTGATAAGATTCTTGACACTGGTATCGACATCAACACTTTGGTGCATGATTTACCGGTGCGTAAGGAGGTTGATATAGACCGCTATTACGACCTTAATATTAAAGGTCTGTACAGCGATATCATTTCCTATATCAGTCGAGCTAGCTTTAGTTGGGAGATGGAGCAGTCAGGAGAGATTCACTGGTTGCGCAAAGCGAATCAGGATATGGTGGATGCCATCAAGGATATAAAGCATTTGCAAAAAAATCTGCTGCGCTATGCTAATAGTCAAAATGCTGTGATAAAAACACAATATGACCAGCTCAGGATTCAGATTGCTACCCTGTTGCGTGATCTTGAGTCCATCCGCCGTGCTGAATCCGATGACCTGCCATCGTTAATGATTGATCAGTTAAAGCTGGATTCAGATAGTCGCTACTCACAGCAAAATCTTCAGATAAATCAATTCATTCGTGAGCGTAAGATCTCTGCGGAAGTGGCCACCTCACTGATGAATGATCAGGCTTATGTACACAATGTTTCACGTAAGTTGATAGAGATGGGACAAACGTTATTTGTTAAGCAGAATAAAGAGCTCAGTAGTGCTGAAAAAATCGTTCAACTTGATGATAATGAATTAAGGGAAATTCATGATTATCATCACGAAGACAATGAGGGTAAATCACATGGGAAGTAAGAAACTACTTAATAAACTGGCCGATTTTTTTGATATGGATGCACGTGCAAGGAAAAAGCGTAAGGATGAATTGAATGAGCTGCTGTCACGCTTAAAAACTAAGGAAGAAGAGCTTAAAACGGAACGGGACCTTGAAATCGATGAAGATCAGTTACGTCACCTGGATAAAAAAATTGATCTGGTACATAGCCAGAGAAAGAAAGGTATTTCTCTGTTAAAAGAGATTAATCACGAAGCCTGAGCAGGTTTCTGACTAACATTACGCTATTTACGCAGTAAAATTTTATTCTCAGTTATAGTGCGCTAACTTTAGCGCTGG
The DNA here is from genome assembly GCA_050295575.1 of Gammaproteobacteria bacterium. Taxonomy (GTDB): domain Bacteria; phylum Pseudomonadota; class Gammaproteobacteria; genus JACNJF01. The sequence continues at coordinate 10,117 of JBNKPX010000012.1, forward strand.
ATTCACAAACCTGCAACAGTAGGGGGATTCAGGATCAACCACTATGTTATCTTTCAGTAAACGCTATAGCGATGGTGAAAATAGCTATCGTCTGATCAGCGCCTTATTTTTAAGGTTACTGGCTTCCATCTATTTCATTGCCTTTTTTTCATTAGCTCCACAAATAAGCGGCCTGGCTGGTGAACAGGGGATTCTTCCACTCAGTCCCTGGCTAGAGACGCTGCTGGTTGACCTGGAATGGTCTGCTTTCCTTCATTTTCCTATGCTGTTCTGGCTGGATCAAAGTGATTTGTTTTTACAATCCATTGCCTGGGCAGGCTGCGCACTGTCATTCTTATTGTTAATTAATATCTGGCCACGCATTACTCTGATTGCGTTATTTGTATTTTACCTTTCACTGGTTAAAGCCGGGCAAACCTTTATGAACTTTCAGTGGGATGGTTTATTGCTGGAGGCAGGTTTTCTGGCGATATTTTTACGTCCAGATTCTAAAGTCATGATATTCCTGTTTCGCTGGTTGCTATTTCGCCTGCGGTTTATGTCTGGGATTTCCAAATTGGTCATGAATGATCCTTCCTGGTTGGGAATGACCGCATTGCTGTATTACTTCGAAACCCAACCTTTAGCCCATGTTGGTGCCTGGTATTTTCATAATTTACCCGAAGTCGTTTTAATAGCAGGTACAGTAGCGGTATTAATCATTGAGATCATATTGCCTTTTATGATGTTTATGCCCAGACGCTATCGTTTTATAGCAGCCTGGATTACGCTGGGACTACAGCTACTCATCCTGCTGACCAGTAATCACAACTGGTTTAACTTGCTGAGTATTATGCTTTGTCTGTTTCTATTCGACGATAAGGCTATTTCAAAAATCTTACCGCTATGCATACAAAACTGGTTACTGGGTGGCTGGAAGTGGCGTTTGAAAGAACCGATTACGACCTTAAGCGCCAGCTTTAAAAATTTCCTGGCTGTGATTATTGTAGCTGCTGGGCTGTTGAATACGGTAAGAATGTCATTTACCACACAGCTTGGGTCTATAACCAACGATACGCTGTATTTGCTGCAACAATGGCATATAGTGAATACCTATCATGTGTTTCCGACCATGACTACACGCCAGTTAGAGCTAAAGATTGAAGGGTCTATCGATGGACAGGATTGGAAGGAATATGAGTTCATCTATCGGCCGAATGCGTTGGATAAAAGACCTGCTATCATTATTCCACATCATCCCAGGCTAGACTGGATGATGTGGTTTGTAACCCTGCATCCTCGATTTCTCCCATGGTTTGACTCATTTCTGACTGCTTTGCTTGAAAATTCATTGACAGTTACTGGATTACTCAAGACCAACCCTTTTGCTGATCAGGCCCCTGAAATGTTACGTGTAAGAGTATGGCACTACCAGTTCACGACCCCAGAGGAGTACGATAAAACAGGTAACTGGTGGAAGCGTACCGACTTAGGATTGTTTACACCTCTACCAGGAAAGTACAAAATTCGTCATTTAACAAAATTGCAGAGAGATATTGGAAAATAAGATGTTGTATTCGATGAAAAATATTTTGCTAATACCAGGTTTAACATTCTTGTTGATTGCCTGTAGTTATAAGGATGTTGTTATCACCGGGCCAATCACTGATGAAATAGATGATGGAAAAGTTATTGTCTATTATGATCAGTTGCCCCAGTGTGATATCAATACTGTTGCATATATCCGTGTCCCAGGAGATTTTTTAAGCCGTCGCAGCTTAATCAAAACCTTTAAGCATGAGGCATCAAAGCTGGGTGCTACGGGGATCCAGATTATCGATATTCAGAAGAGTGGGGCAGCAGGTTATTTTGGTTCGGCACGAGCAATACGTTGCGCCTCTAGCTAAGTAACCTCTGAAAAAGTCATGACAAAATATTGGTTTATGACTTGTCCAGAGGTTCTCTCACTTGATAAAGACTAGTCGGAATTTTGATCTTGTTTTAAGTCTTCTTCACTATTGTCGGTAGTACTGTCATCCCCATCAGTTAAAATATTTTCCTTATCTTCATCGGTCATGATGATCGTATCGTCATCTTGCATATCTTCACCTACATACTTTATTACTCTACGGGCCAGTAGTCAGTTGCGATTGGCTGACCCAAATCGGCCTTTATCAGGCGCTTACGAACCTTTAACAGATGTTCTATCAACTGTGGTTCGGTTTTTTCGTAAACGTCTGCATCAGGAGTTCGTTTTACTACAACCCCAAGCAACTCGGTTATCGCATTACCGATAGAGTTCTGGCTAATGGTCACAATCCAGTTACCGGAGTCATTCCTATATATTAGTTGTTTAAATGCCGGTTGCCAACGAATTGCATTGGCATATTTGGCATCTTTTACACATTGTTCGCGAACAATCCTGGCGGTGCTTAAAAAGTCGTTGTTAAACAGTAGTTTATCGGTTACCTGTTGTGGGAAGTAAACATCTTTGGGTATGGGTGCATTACGAGTGGATACCTGGGTGAAAAAAGTACGATAAAAATCGATGAATCCCTTAAGCAGTAAGTCATACTCACGCCAGAACTGCACCTGTTGAAGGCTATTAATACCTCCGCTTATTTCCCAGCAGGGCAGGCCCTGAGGGTATCCAGTCAGTTTAAACTGAGATTGTTGACTACTGGCTGGCTTGAGGATTTCCAGATCCAGCGTATCAAAAAAGGCCCGGTAAACATCGCGCATATAGCTCTGAAACAGACTATGCTGGCCTCCATCAGTCAGGTTGGGGTTATCGGGGTCGGCCAGCTGTGCATCGCGTAGCTGCTGCTTATCGAATACAATGAAATGATTATGTAGCATGCGGATACTGGGAACACCCGGTGATGTCATTGGCCAGGTAGCATCCAGACTGGCTTCTCCGCACAGGATCAAATGTTGTTCCGGGTCGGGGAAATTTTCATGCATATACTCAATCAGAATCTGGTTCATCCGGTTCCATACATTGCGCACATTTTCAGGTACCTGTGTGCGTCTGACCGGTCGACCCAAGGGATCAAGAATAACCTGAGAGGTATTGTAGATAATCGAGGTATCAAAAATATTGGAATGTCCTAATGCCTTACGATACATCAGCAGGTTTTCTTCATTCTGCAGCAATCCATTATTATTAACCAGATCATTCAGGTTTTCAGTGCTGTTAAAAAACTCATTCGGCTTCATACCCTCGGGTACATCTAGTGGAATAGGGCGAAAAGGGGTAATGATTTCTCTTGGTCCAATCTGCATTTATCACTTGCTCCTGTGAATAGTTGCGGCCTAGGATACAGCAATTATTTAAGTCTGGGACTTCAAAAAAATTTAGCATGCTATTGATCAAATGAATCTATCCAATAACAGCAAAGGCATTTTACTTGCTTTACTGGGCATTATTACCTTAAGCCCCGATAGCCTGTTGATTCGTCTTATTGATACCGATATATGGACCACTACCTTTCTTCGCAGTGTATTTGTGGGGCTTTCTTTACTGGTGTTTATGCTCGCCCTGTATCGAGGTAACACCTTGCAACAATTTAAACAAATGGATCGCTACGCTTTATTAACCATCGTATTTATAGCCGGTACTAATTTCTTTTTTGTGGCCTCTATACGAAATACAAGCGTTGCACACACTTTGATCATTGTTGGGGCAGCGCCAGTTGTAGCCGCAATTCTGGGGCTGGTTTTCATTCGCGAAAAGGTTACTCGGCAAACCTGGATAACTATTGCTGTCGTAATAACCAGCCTGATTTTTGTTGTATACGATAATCAGAAAAGTACCTTGATAGGAGACCTATACGCCCTGATCGTACTTTTGTTGTGGTCTAGCGTATTCATCTTTAGCAGGCTTACACGTGCAAGCAATATGCTTGGCGCCATGTGTATCAGCGGCTTTATCAGCGCTAGCTGGTCTTATCCACTGACTGATTTATCAAGTCTTGCGCTGAATCAACTTGGTCTTAGTCTGCTGCTTGGGTGTATGGTCGGTGCCGCCCTGTCTCAAATTACGATGGCGCCCCGATTCATCCCTGCAGCAGAGGTGGCGGTTTTTATGCCACTGGAAACCGTTTTCGGTAGCTTTCTGGTATGGTGGTTTCTGGATGAATATCCAGGCTTAATTTCTATCCTGGCCGGTAGCATCATGATACTGGCGATCATGCTGAGCAGTTATTTTCAGATAAAACACTCAACTTCTTGAAGTTTAAAGTACGTGATATAGTCCAACACCTCAGCTAAAGGAAGTTCCTCATGAACTCAACAGATGAAGTCTTTATTAATTCGGTCAGGCAATGGTTTGAAAAAGCTGTGCTGGGGTTAAATCTATGTCCTTTTGCATTTCGGCCCTATAAACAGGGCAAGATTCATTTTGAGTTGAGTAACGCAGTGGATGATGAAAGCTGTCTCACCGATATATATGAAAATCTGTTAAAAATGGAAAAGAATGAGTCGATTGAAACTATGATTTTAATCATTCCACATCATCTGACTCAGTTTGATGACTATAACCAGTTTATGTCTTTGGCAGAGCTGTTACTGGAACAACAGGGCTGGGAAGGGGTGTTCCAGATAGCCAGTTTTCATCCAGATTACTGTTTTGAAGGAGCCGCAGCAGATGACCGCGCTAACTGGACTAATCGCTCACCATTTCCTTTGCTTCATCTCATTAGAGAGCAGTCGATATCCAATGTCATAGATTCAAATGCGGATGTCGATCAAGTGCCTCATACCAATATAAAGAAACTCAATTCTCTGGATGATGCCACCATGCGTGAAATATTTGGTAGACGCTTTAGAGAGTGACTACCTAACTCTGAAGCAAAAAATACCGATTAAATCCGCTATTTTTAACTACTAATTAAATGATGATTAGCTTTTCATCAGCCCCGAGATTAAAGTTTATCTCCATAGATAAAGCTTAACTGCTGTTCGGTATTCATGAAACAGGCAAGGTCCTGATCGATTTAAAAACTATAACGTTGGGCGATATCATACAATCTCTGCCGCTTGCTAACTGTGGCAATTTTAATCGAGAACTTGCCATAGCCGTGTATTGTTTGTCGCTGCCTAAATTATTCAAAACAGCCTGACCTCTTTTTGCCTTGATTGTCGCCAGATAGCGTTATGGACGGGATTTAGTTCTACTATTTCATGAAGGTTTTTTGATTCCTAGCCATGATCACATTCGCCTGTTATTTTCAATATGCAAATATAATCATATATTAATATAAGAAATCACTGACTGTGATTGTTGATAAACAGAGGGATAGGGTAGAATCAACAAAATTTTTGGACGTCATTAGAGATGAAATTTTCCTTTTCCAGTTTCGGTTTACGCTTTCTGTTTTCTGCCATTTTATTGTTTGCAACCTATAACCCGGAAGGCTATTCCTATTTTCACTGGGTGAAAGAGGTGTTTCCTTCAGTATCCATTGAACAGGCATTTGTTGGAGTCGTGCTTATCATTTGCTATGTTATTTACCTTCGCGCAACCTTACGCTCGCTTGGCGTTATTGGATTAGCGTTGGCCTTCGCTTTCTTTGGTCTGTTAGTGGGTATGTTATTCAAATGGGGCTGGATCAGTCTGGATGGTCAAAAAATGCTGACTTATGTTGTAGAAATCCTGCTTGCGGTCATACTCGCGGTAGGTATGTCCTGGTCACATATTCGTCGCCGTTTGTCGGGCCAGGCGGATATGGATGATGTCGATGAAAGTTAATCTGACCCCTAAACACACTGTCGCCTTGTAAAATTGAGAATTAACTTCTAAAATCTTTTATAACTTAATGAAAATATTAGAAATGTTGTGCAAGGCTTTATCAGCAATCTTTCAGTCCCCAGTTTTGGCAAAATTCTTATTCATGCACTGGTGATACTGGGGCTTGTTAATGTCTCTTTAGCCTACGCATCGATACAAGATCAGCGAGTTCTTTTCAAAAAGGCCGAACAGGCTTTGCTTGATAATGATGAACTCGAGTTTACTTTAATTAAAAAAAGTCTTAAAGATTACCCAATTACGGCCTACCTGGAATACGATCAAATTCGTAAACAGCTGAGAGATAGCAAGGCTGAAGAAGTAAAAGAGTTCCTTGAGAAACATAAAGATTACCCATTTGCCTATCATTTGCGCAGCCAATGGTTAAATCTGCTGGCTAAACGAGAAAAATGGCAGGACTATCTGGACTTTTATGATGGCCGTAACGAGACCCGTTTTAAATGTCAGGCCTTAAATGCACGCCTTAATAAGGGCGATAATCTGACTGGGATCAATAAAGAGATTAGAGCCATCTGGCTTTCTGGATATTCACAACCCGAACAATGTGATCCGGTATTCAAGCATTTCCTCAAAACTACTAAAAACCCACAACAGGTGCTTTGGCTACGCATAGAAAAAGCCTTTCAGGCCCGACGCCCGTCACTGGCAAAGTACCTGGCTAAAAAACTCAATAGCAAGGATCAAAAGCAGGTCGCAATCTGGTATCAGGCTCATAAGAATCCTGAAGATAGTTTTCCAGCCCTTAGACGATTAAAAGATAACACATTGAATCGAAAGATTATTATTCATGCGTTAAATCGGTTAGCACGTCGAGATAGTCTAAAGGCTGAAAAATTCTGGCATCAGATTAAAACTAAATTTAAATTCGATACCAAGCAACAACAGAAAATTGAAAAACGTATAGCTCTGTCTTCAGCTTACCAGCATAAAGCTGAAGCGAAACAACTACTTGAGCAGTTGCCTGCCGATCTTAAAACAGATAATGCATATCTTTGGTTGGCTCGAATATACTTACGTGACGAAGACTGGATTGGTCTTATAAAAACTATCAATGCAATGCCTGAGCGTCTTAAAAAAGATGCAGAATGGACCTATTGGCTAGCTCGTGCCTACGAAATAGCCGGGCATGAAACTAAAGCTAAAACACTTTTTAAGGGATTATCCAGTCGTAGTACCTATTACGGCTTTTTAGCTGCGGATAAGTCTGGTAATGACTATGTTATCAAGCAGCAGCAACTTACCTCACGCAGCTCGGCAGAGGATGAAAAATTATTAATCAATAACAAACCGCTATTACGCGCTCGTGAGCTTTTCTTTGTGGGACGAAATCTGGAAGCTCGGCGTGAATGGTTTCAGGGAATCCGCAAGCTTAAAACAGAAGAAATCAAGCAGGCAGCCAAAATGGCCTTCTCCTGGAAATGGTTTGATAATGCGATCAAGACCGTTGCTAAAACGAAACACAGGACTGATTACGATCTACGTTTTCCTATGCCTTTTCAGGATGAAGTGATGCATCAGGTTAGCAATCACAATCTTGATGCGGCTGTAGTTTATGGCATCATACGCCGGGAAAGCCTGTTTGATCCACTCGCCAGATCTCGTGTCGGGGCATTGGGGCTGATGCAATTAATGCCTGCTACAGCGAGAAATGTTGCCAGGTCTCTAGGGCTTAAAAAACCAGCACAAAATGACATTTTGAATATCAGTAACAATATCAAGCTGGGTACCAAATACTTAAAAACCGTATTAAACCGTTTTGATAATAATATTCCCCTCGCGGCTGCAGCATATAACGCTGGTCCCCGAAATGTAAAAAAATGGTTGCCCGAAGATGAGCCACTTCCTGCTGATCTATGGGTCGAAACGGTTCCATTTACAGAAACAAGAAATTACATACAGGCGGTTTTGGCCTATGCCACTATCTTCGATAAGCATCTGGGGCAGGAGGTAACTATCTCAAGTCGTATGGATGATGTTCGAGCAGCTTACTGACTATTAAGATAGGGCCTGTTAACAGGCCCTAATCAAACAAACAAAGGTATTGCCACAGCTTCCCTATAATTTCTTATATTGATCGATAGTATCCAGTATCCATTCAGTGACTGAACCATATCGGTTACCGGTTAAGGTGTCATTTCTATCGAAGTAGACAACTTCTCCGGTTTGAGTAGCGACGCATAAATGATTACCTTTGATATCTTCTGTAAAAGGTACCCAATCTTGTTGCCAGTTATTTTTCGAAAGTACACCGACTTCAGTTGAATCGTTCAGGGTTTCTATGGTTTCGACTGAGTCATCAACAGACAAGAATCTTTCTTGATTCTTTGGATTAAAGACACCAACGTGATCCAGAGCCTGTCCATTGCACCAGTTCCAAAGAGCTTTAAGGTCATCTGGTAAAACATCATACAAAGGACCAAATTCAGCCTCCATGTATATGTCAGGGACACCAGTCTCCAGTGCGTTATGAAGTTCAGGCATTTTTGCCTTGATCAGTGTACCAAGCTCTTCTAAATATTTATTCATATGACCCTTTTTATAATATTGCTTCATTTGATTATATATAGCAGGTTATGGAAAGATTCCAATGACTCATTTATTTAAACCATACTAATTGAGTGGTTTAGCTATTGTCAATGAGCAATTTAGTATTATGAATTATAGCAAAAACAATTACTTAGCTGAATATATTCACTCAAAATATAAACATGCTATATGTCAGAATAATGAAATATCTTTGAGCTTGAGTGAGTGAAGTTTAGCCTTATAGAGTATTCCATACAGACTAATAATCACCACCAGCAGTGAGATTAGCTGGAAACTCTGGATCGTTTCCTGAAGTAATAGCACGGCCAATACCATGGTAACCAGAGGCGTGGGGGTTGTGATAGTACTGGCTAAGGATACATCTATATGTTTTACCGCATAAAACCAGCTGATTAATTCCAGATAATAAACAAAGCCCATACTGAGAGCGGATATCTGGAAATTAATCACCTTCATTCCATTAATCACCATGTCTAAGCCATTGACAGATATTGAAGTCAGGAATAAAAATATCGCAGATATGAATACCCTGAAGAAGGTGACCTGAATCGGAGTAATAGGCGTGGTATCCAGGGTATTTTTAATGATCACGTGTGCGATACTCCACAGAAAAGGTACAGCCAGGGCTAGCAGAAACCATATCGACAGGCCTTCAATTTTCCAGCTTCCCTGAGTACCCAGATAATATAAAGCAGCGATGAGTAAAAACGTAAAGATCAGCTCGGCTTTGCTTTTCTTTTTATTAAAGAAAATACTCTCCCACAAAATCGCAAACAGGGGGTAAGCCTGAATCGCAATTATGGCACTGACTGTGCCTGCTTTTTCTACTGAAAGTACATAGACGTAAGTAGATAACCCAAAGATGAAACCTGTTAGCAGGATGATCAGGATTGTTCTATTTCTTAAACTGGCTGGCAGCGTCCTGATAAAAATACCCTGTGTGTTGCGCCTGTACTCATTTAAGAGCAAAGGCAAAGAACAGAGCAACTGCCAAAAGGATAGATAAAAAGCAAAGTTGAGCGCATTTAAACCAGCTGGACGTCCATTTGAAATTACTGGAAGCATTCCCAGTAAAATTAAACAGGTAAATGCCAGCAAAACGCCAGTTTGTTTATTGGCTTGAAAGGCCTTGTTCATGCTTTGACATACTCAATGAATCTATTTAGATCGATCATGCCACCAGTTAGAATAAGCCCCACTTTTTTCCCTTTCATTTTGGCTCTTTCTTTATTCAGGGCTGCCAAAGGTACGGCTCCCGCGCCTTCTGCCAGATTATGCGTTGATTGATAATATTGCAGCATGGCCGCCTTTATTTGCTCATCACTAACCGTAACGATTCTGCTGGCACCAGCCAGGATGATGTCAAATGCCTCTTCCAGCGGGGTACGGGTTGCCACGCCATCGGCTATGGTGTTGACACTCGAGGTAGGAATAATTTTTCCAGCAGCAAACGATTGGGAGAAGGTGGGAGCCCCTTCAGCCACTACGCCGACAATTTCAGTTTTTAATCCCAGCAGGTCTCTTGTTTTAATCAGGCCACAAATTCCAGAGCCCATACCAATGGGCACATAGACTGTATGCATATCCTTTATCGTGGATAAGAATTCAAGGGCATAGCTGGCGACACCCAGTACCAGATCTCGACAAAAGGGCGCAATGGGTTCATAGCCATATTCCTGCTGTAAATCCAGACTATGTAGACGGGCAGCTTCAAAATCCTTACCGAAGATTATCAGTTTTGCGCCTAAAGACTTTATCGCGCGGTTTTGATCCTGATTATTATTCTCCGGTACCACAATGGTCACTGGCATGCTGGCTTTACTACCAGCAAAAGCAAGGCTTTGGCCGTGGTTGCCTATAGTGGCCGAAATCAGGCCTTTTGGCCTGTCTGGACGTCGACTAATTTGATGTAACAGATGAATTCCACCCCGCACCTTAAAAGCGGTAGTTGGTGTATGGTTCTCATGTTTTACCCACACATCGCAAGCTGTGCTTTGGCACAGCTGTGGCCAGTTGTGTTGCAGGGTAGGGTGTACGGTTTTATGAACAATAGCTGCTGCCTGTTCAAGCTGTTTCAGGTTAAACATTATTAATGCTCCATATCTTTGTTGACATCAATTCTAGATACTGAGATTGTATGACTCAAGATTTATATTGTATGGCGGATAATATAATGTGGAGTCCAGATTTATCGAGAGAGCAGGGGCCTTTATATCTACAGTTAGTGAATAAAATGGCAAGGGATATTGAAACAGGTGTACTCGAGGTGGGTGAGAAGCTACCTCCTCAACGTCAACTGGCCTGGCATCTGGATATCAATTTAAGCACAGTTACAAAAGCCTTTCAGGAAGCTACTAAAAGACATTTGATCAGTGGAGAAGTGGGCAGGGGGACCTATGTTCTTGCAAAAAGTAGCGAAGCTGCATTATTCAATCTTAAGCAGGATCTGGATGAATCCATCATTGACTTAAGTACACATGTACCGGTTGCAATGCCCGATGACCAGGATCTGGAAAATACCTTAAATGAAATGATGCAGGATGAGCAGGGGCTGTCTCAATATCTCAACTATCACTCTCCAGCATCTGTGCTAAGGCAAAAAATAACCTGTTCCAAATGGCTAACTGAGCTGGGATACCCGATAGGGCCAGAGTCCTGTGTTGCAACAACCTGCGCTCAAAATGCCATGCTAGTCAGCCTGTTAAGCTGCTGTCGAGCCGATGATACCGTACTGGTTAATGAGCTCACTTTTCCTGGCATGAAGGCAGTGGCAAAACAGCTCAGTCTAAAGCTACATGGCATAGCAATGGATGGACAGGGGATTATCCCGCAGGCATTAGCTTCGGCAATTCGCTCGACAAATGCCACTGTACTGGTATCAGATCCCATCCTGCAAAACCCGAGCGCAACCAGCATGGGCAGGCAACGTCAACAGGAAATCATTGAAATAATCAAACAGCACAAACTATTATTCATAGAAGAATATGTGATCGGTGCATTATCGGGTCAGGCGCCCATCAGTACGCAGATAAAATCACAATCCATACTGATCACCAGTTTTGCTAAAACCGTAGCTCCGGGCATTCGCTATGCGATGATCGCAGGAGAACATCCTGTGCTCCACAAGATACTGGCTGAATCTCATGCCACTAGTTGGCAGTTTAGTCCACTAATGGCCGAGATAGCCTGTCGCTGGGTAGAATCAGGGCTCGCAAAAAAACGGATGAACTGGCAATGGAACGAAATCCAGCAACGTCATCGTATTTTTAAAAAGATATTTCCAGAATCTCAATTCGATGGGAACAGGGATCTGTGTTCACATGTGTGGCTTCCCGTGCAAGGATCTGCAGAACAGGCAAAGGATATATGTCATCAACTCGGCGTTGAAGTCGTGCCTGCAGGATTGTTTGCAGTAGGGCGAAACTATCCACAATGTATTCGCGTCAGTTTAACTGCCGCAAAAAGCCGGCAACAATTAAAGATAGGTCTGCAGAAGATTTATCAATCTGGGGTGGTTAAAATGAAAAAGAGGGCATAGATATTTAGCTACAATTTATTATTACTGGCTTAAATTACTCAGGCTTTTCTAAAAGCCCAATTATGGTTAAATACTCTTACATATTCGCGCAACTTCGTAGCTGCTGACTCCTGATGTTGAGATCTGAAAATCATATTTGGCTCTTTGTGAAAATAGTTTTTATAAGCTTTAACAATAAGGTTTGTGACAAAATGTACCGATCAATAAGCATTCCTTTCATCGTTTCTGACATGATGCTATCGATGGAGGGTGAGTTAATGATGCAGATGGGCGTAACTGCAAAAGTAGGATGATCGTCGCAAATGTTAGCTCACTATCACACAGGCAGCTTAATCATTTATTGTTGCTGTCCAAGCATTGCGCCATATCCCAAAATCTATAATAATCTGCATTGATTTTGCTGTGAGAAATACTATGTCATATAAGACACTTGATAACGTTACCTGGAAAAATGTCAGTTCGGGCGTTGTTTTATTGAATCTCGAATCAGGCGAATACTACACGCTGAATGATACGGGGAGTCTGATCTGGACGGGTTTGATGGAGAATAAGACTCCTGCTGAGATTGTATCGCATATGGAAACTGAATTTGATGCTGATGCTGAATCGATCAAACAGGATTATGACGAGTTTATGAGTTATCTGTTAGATGAAAAATTACTTCAGCAGGGTGAGTAATTATCACGTTTTGCTAAGCTGTTACGAACTCGTCCAGTAGTGGGTTTGTCCATCGGTGGTGGTACCGATATGAGTTGGGAAATCCTCTGCTGTTTCTGGATCTTCCAGAAATAACTGGTCTTTCAGGGTTAACCAGCAGTGCATTCGAGAATCTTTTTGTAGTGGGTAAAAACCAAAGTTAATCATTACAGGTAGCCCGGTCTGGCGTAGGGTGTACATGAGGCAAAAGCTTCTGTAAAAGCATAGTTTTCTGCGCCAGAAAATCAAAACCTTTATCAATTTATCTACATCTTTAACCAGTTGGTCGAAACGATCTTCAGGGATTTGATATTTTGTCGATATTGCAGGATACGCCGTTTCGATGCGTCGTCGGAATAGTCGCACCGACAGGGCTATCAGCAGAGCACGCAGGATTAGCAGCTTAAGCTTCCAGCGAGATGGCCTGTTAGCGGCCTCAGTCATTTAGCCATATCCCCATTATTTTCTATACGAGCAATTTTACCGTCCTGCAGGGTGATCTCAACATCTGTTGTCCCCTTTAGTGCTTCATCGTGTGAGACGATGATCATGGTATGGTTCTGTTTTATTTCACCGAGTAAGGCGACTATAGCGTTTTTATTGTCGGGATCGAGACTGGCTGTGGGTTCGTCTATCAGCATAAGGTCAGGTTTATGCAGCAGTGCCCGTGCGATACTAAATCTCTGACGCTCTCCACCGGATAAAAATTCTCCTCGGTTTCCTACCTGGCGTTCGAGTATCTGTTGTGTAGTTTCTCCGAGCTGATCAAGCTTGACAGTCTGCAGGACCTTTGTGAGTTCATCGTCATTGGCTTCAGGTTTGGCGTAGATCAGGTTTTGCCGGATACTGGCATTAATTAATATCGACTCCTGCGAGACGATACCTAGTCTCTGGCGCCAGCTGTTACTGTCAATATCACTCAGGGCTTTTCCATCGAGCAGAATTTCACCGCTTTGTGGGGTGGCAAACTTTGCAATTAGGGCCAGTAGTGTCGATTTTCCAGCCCCTGATGGGCCAAATATAAGGTAGCTTTTCCCTCTTTCGAAGTTGATCGAAATGTCAGATAAGATTTGATTTCCATCCAGCGCAAAATCAACGTGGCGCAGTTGAAGTGATGCAGCTAATGTAGGGTCTCTATCTGTTCCTGGCAGGGGGTCGTCGTAAGCTTGCTCGTCTATCAGTGCAAAAATTCTCTGTGCCGAGGCAAATGAAGTGCGCAGTGAAACATACAGTGAAGCGAGGGCTTCAACAGGGTAGGTGACCATTGGGAGTAATAAGGCTAGTTTTATCAAATCTCCACCCTGCATGCTTTTACTGATTAGTACTTCCTGACCACCGATTAGAGTGAGAACTGCAGCAGTCAGGATGCTAATTATTCTGATAATCTGAGGTGCGGTAACATCCATCAGCATGAGTCTGCGTTGAGCCTCTTTTAGCTCAGAGGCACGCTCATGAAAGTCGTCCGATTCTCGTTGCTCGGTACCTAACGATCGGGACAGCGTCACTATCCCCAAATATTCGGTTAAGCGCCCCTGTAACGAAGCTACTTTTTCCAGCACAGAGGTGACCAGGTGCTGGATCTGTACCCCGGTAAAGTGAATCAGTATCGAACTGGGTACCAGACATAGCACGGTGATTGCGGTTATTTTCCAGGAAATAGCAAACATAAGGGTAAGTCCAATTATCAGACGTAATGGTTGCATGAAAATTCGATCAATCAGGTCTATAAATGCGAAATTCAACTGGTTGACATCGTTGATGAAAATGGACGAGGTTTCGCCATGTAGGTATTTGCGGGAGAACAGAATATTCAGGCGGGTTAGTTTGTGGAATAACTGGATTCTTATTTTAAGTAATTCCTCCTGGTTGATTTTTGCCAGTAGGTAGAATTTAAGCACTCGAAATACTGCGATTAGGATGCCGCAAAATGCAACAAATATCATTGCAAGTACCAGGCTTTCGAATTCATCATCACGCACGAGCAGGTAGCTGGCAAGCCGGTTTAGATAAAAGGTATCAAAGTCATTGATGCTGCCGTTATATTTTCCTAATAGCAGTTTTTCAACAAATTCAGATCCTACCCAGATGCCAGCGGCCTGCGCGATTAGAATAATAATTGACAATATCCAGGTAATGACGATAACACCACTATGTGGACGTAAATAAGATAGTAGCCTGAGAAATAAACTGCCTGGAGATTTATTCGGCACGTAACACCGCCAGTACGTCAACTTTTCTGGCACGCAGGGCAGGGACTATGCCAGCGGCAAGTCCGCTTAATCCGCATACCAATAGTGGAATCAACATGCCCTGTACACTAAACATAGGTTGTAGGCGAGATGCTTCCGGCACCGAGTCTGCGATAAGGCTGGTGACAAAAGGTGAAACCAGAATCGCCAGGGCAATCCCGACCACTGCGCCCATAAATCCAAACATCGTACTTTCAAGAACAACGATAATGGCGATGTCGTTACTGTCTGCACCCATGGCCATGCGGATTGCGAATTCCCTTGAGCGCTGAACAATATTGGCCAGCATGACGTTAACAATGCCGATGGATGCAACCAGTACGCTGAACAGTGCCTGCAAAATGCCAACGGCCATGATGTTGGAGACGATATTCTTGCGCTTTTTAATCGCGAACTGTGAGGATGACAGATAGTACGCATCCGGTGCACGTATCTGGTTTAGTGCGCTACGCAATTGTACGATGGTTTGTTCCATCATCTGGGGGGATTTCCATGCGACAAGTATCTGTCCGACATCGTTGACCTTTCCCCATAGCTGTCTGGCCCAGAGGTGTGGGATGATCAGGCGTGATTTGAATCGTTCATCAGATTCAGGTGCATCAGGCACAATGGCCACTACCGAGCAGCGATGAATACCAAAGCGTAAGGTTTGCTTTTGATCAGGTTGCAGTATGAAGCCTAGTTTTTTTGCACCGCTGAAGGTCAGCATGCACTCCTGGGAAAACCCACTTTCAGCGGCAAGGCTAAAGCCCTTTCCTGATAATGGCGTATACATGGTTTCCTGAAGTAATATTGGGGTTAGACCATCGATAGACATCACCATTTTTTTATCCTGAAAGGCGACGGATTCTCGTCCTACGATACTGGGTTCTATGTACTTGGCGTTTTTCACATGCTGGCGCAGGAAACGCAGGTCGCCAGGGGTAATTGATGGCTCTGGGCGGCGTGATAACAGGATATCATTTGGACCGGCATCTGGAAAAACTGTAACCCGGTTACCCATCAGGTTATCGAGATCAACCCATAACCCGTCCAGCGCGCCCTTACCAATGAACAGGGTAGCCGACAACCCGAGTGCACCAATCGCCATAGTAATCAGCGTCAGCGTCTGACGTAGACCGAAGTTTGCCAGATTATGCACAACGATCAGCCAGCGACAATACCACTGGGACAGTCGTGACTGCTGACTCGCGAATCCTTCATTTTGTTGTGGAAACGGCTGCTTCATGCATCTGTTTCCATGATGGGTAGTGCTGATACTGATCCATCAAGTACTCGTATCTGACGGTCAGCCTGGCTGGCGAGTGGTAAATGATGAGTTACCAGAACCAGAGAGGTATCGCTACTGACCATATTGAAAAGTAGTTCGGATATGATTTCACTGTTGTGGCTGTCCAGGCTTCCGGTGGGTTCATCGGCCAGTAGCACCCGAGGTTGCATGCACATTGCCCGGGCGACCGCTACACGCATTTTTTCACCGCCGCTTAATTGTTCTGGTCGGTGTTTCAGACGATGCGTAAGACCTACTTTTTCCAACATGGCTGTGGCACGTAATTTTTGTTCAGAGGGCCATACGCCAGCGTGCATAAGTGGTACAGCCACATTTTCCAGTACCGTTAAATCGGTTATCAGCTTTGCATCCTGAAACACTAGTCCAATATTGCGTCGGGTTCTGGCAACCTGAGCTCGATCCGAAAAGTTGACCTGTTTCTGATTATAATAATACTCACCCGCATCGGGTGGAGTTAAAAGCGATAGCACATGGAGCAGAGTTGATTTACCCGAGCCGGATGGGCCAACAATAGCCAGTGATTCACCCGCATATACCGACACGTCAACATCCTTCAATATGCTGAAGCTGGATTGACCGAGATGGGCATTCTTGGTAATCCCTTTCAGGGTCAGTATGGGCTCCTGTTGATCTACTGGCATGTATTAATTCCCAATGATCTTTAACGAGACCTTCATACCGGGGAAAATAGTATCGCTTAGTTCATTGAGTTCAACGACCACTGGAAACACCGGGAAATCGTTTTTTCCTGTGGTTGATGCTACGGGCATCACCTTGATGACCTTGCCGGCTAATTTTTGCTCGGAATAGTAGTCGGTAAATATTTCTGCCTTTGCTCCAGGTTTTACATAGGGGAGCTGGTTTTGTGTGAGTAAGCCCTCAATCCGATAGCCGCTAGCATCCCATAGCTCCATGACAATATTCCCGGGCAGAGAGGGGTCTGAGTTTTCTATCACTCTATGCACAACACCATCAAAGGGGGCGGTAGGCGATAATCTCGCATACTGGCGCTGTAAATTTTCCAGGTTTTTATTTAGATCAGGTAACAGGATGGCAGGATCATTCGCTTTATCGCTCGCAAAGTCATATTGGTTCTCCAGCAATGTCAATTCATCTTCTGCTTCAATAATCTGTTCCTGTAATAAATCGAGATTGCTGGTACTGGTCAAACCTGACACAACCTCTGCCACCTTCTTTTCATTTTTCAGGCGATATTTCAAATGTTTCAAGCGGCTGCGTTTTTGTTCAAGTCTAATTTTTAATCTCAGGATTTCGTTTTGGGCTGTGTTAACCGCATTAATTCGGTCGCGTATATCGACCAGCCGCCCGATCAGTTGTTCATTGGTCAGGCTAAACAGGTTTTCTCCTTTTTTTACCGTCTGACCTTCTGAAACTGCTACATTGAATACTCGGTCTCCGCTACGAAAGCGATAAATAACCTGCCGTCTGGGGTATACCGTACCCTGCGTCTCAATATAGCCACTGTAACCGGTGGCTTCTACGGTGCTGCTCATCTTTACATTTTCTGCATGGCTAGATGAGAAAAATATGAGTAGATATAAACCGATAAAACGTATAAGTGTTGCCATAGTTAATCTCTTGTATTGCTCATTCGTTAACACAGGTTTGAGTATTATATTTCGTGTTAGGCCGAGCTGATACCTTTTGAAAATGATAGATGCTTAAGCGCGCGAATGGCCATACCAGCAAGTAGCTTACAGGACTGCACAGGCGCGCCAGTGGGAGGTACTGGGCATTTATCATGTATAAAAATCGATTGGTGATATGTTGGGATGCAAGACTGTTCATCTCCTTCCAGTGCTGTGGATCTCCGTTTAGATAGAACCCTGCAGTGTTGAGTAATGCCAGCAGTCGCTTGCGCTGGTGTGAAGCATACTGGATTCCAAGGCGACGGCTCAAAATAGTATCCGGTTGTAACATGTAATCAACAAAGGGGGTATTCCACGCTGTTTGGGATGATTTAAATGTGTGGAAGTCGGGATCCAGTATCTGCTGGCAAAACCTGATAATTGCGGAGGCTACATTCTTCATTTGCAGGCGTTCGAACTCCTGTTCAACCCATGACCAGTTTATTCTGGATTGCTGTTCTCGATAGAGTATTATCAGATCGACAAACCAGATCAGTCTTGCGCATAAATGATTGATCAGCATGTGCAGTACCAGAAATACGAAATGAAAGGAAGGATCTGGGTTATAGATTGAATCCTCGCTGTCAGGTACCTCGTAAGGGTGGTTCCATTGCAGGGTATTCTGCATCCCATCAGTGGGCAAAGATGGTACATTCATCATCTCTATCTCGATCCCGTCTACGACTATGTCCAGTTTACCGGGATTTCTGAGTCGATGCATGAGACTGCTACGGCCTTTATCGTGGTGTTTCTGTAGTGGCAGCGATTTTGTGATTTTTAACAAATCGGCGCGTGATTCGAAAAATAAATCGATATCACCAAACCCACGTAAGCCCTGATCCCGGTAAGCCTGTTGCATCAATGCGGGTCCTTTCAGCATACTCACAGAGATGTTTTCTTTGATACAGATATCAGCAACCCGATTGACTACACGATTGACACGCTCATTGTTTAACAGATTGCTCATGTATCGAGCTTCAGCGAGCTGCTTCAAGTTAGTGTTATTGATTTGTCCCTGCATAGCCATTTTACCTGCCAGTCCACCCAGTCCATGCTCTTCCAGGCTTTTCCAAAAGTGATTTACATCAAGGGTATCCTCAATCAGGAAAGGCTTTTCATGTAAAAAACACTGAACCAGCTGTAATACTGCCTGCCGAATATCCGCTTCCTGAGTTACCTCGGTGGAGCCAGTATTGCACTTAGTCTTTAGGCGCTGTTTTTTCATGCTTTTCTTTATCTGAGTGGAAAGATAATAGTTTATCGGCACGTACAGTGCACAGAGCAATGACAGCACTATATCTGCGTGATTTTGCTTCTAGCATTTCTAAGGAGGTTGCTGTTGCAGTGAGTATTGCCTGCAGATAATCTTTTCGATCAATCTGGTTATTTTGATAAAGTTTATCCATTGATTGCAAACGGCTGTGTGCTTTTTCATACCATTGCTCAGCATCTTCAAAATCGGCCTGGGCTATATTTAATTCTTCAACGGCGCTGCTTAATTCGTTATGAGCCTGTCGGCCTAAGGCACGAAACTGGTCACGTGCGTATTGCTCATTTATTTGTGCGGTTTCATGTTTTCGATCAAAATCACCAAAGTCGAACAGTGGCATAGATATAGTAAGAGAGGCGAAGGTTCCCGCATTGTCATTTGAGGTTTGTAAATCAAAATCACCATAACCTACACTTACGCCGATACGGGGCAGGCGCTCGATTTCTGCTTTACGTACGTTTAAAACTGACATCATGATATCCAGTACGGCAAGTCGAATATCGGATCGTTGTTGCAGGGTTTTCGATAATTGAAGCTGCATGGGTTGCTGTGAAGTATATTGATTTGTAATGTCTGATAACACTTTGTCAGCATCTACAATTTCAAAGGCTGTGTTTTCAGCAATTCTCAAAGTAAGCCCCAGTTGCTGGGATAATTGTTTGCTTCGAGATGCCGCTTTTCGTTTTAATCGTTCATATTTATGTACTTCTTCATCAATTCGCCAGTTGCCAGCTACCTGTAAACCTTTGATTCCGGCTATTGAGTTAAGCGTTTTTTGCTCCCGGTATAAAGCTTCCAGAACCTTATCAATGACCTGGATTTCCTGTTTTAAAACCTGCCATTCTGCGACCTGTTTGAACACGGATCTGCTTAATTTATTTAAAATCACCTGGGCTTGAATAAGCGCTCGCTGTCGTTTAATGGCAGCTGACTTTTGCAGATCTCTACGGAACAGGGCTCTGGTCAGGTCGTAATTAATTCTGATACCTCCTTCGACGCCACTATCTGCATTAGTGTTGTCTAGTGGTATTTCATACAGACCTTCTAACGACAGACGAGGCCAGATCTCGCTATCGGCCTGCCGAGACTCTATTTGTGCCAGAGTCAATGAGTATTCACTGCTACGATATTCAGGTGAGGTAGCTATTGCACGTGCCAGAGCTTCCTGCATAGTGAAGCTAGTTTGGGCTGGATCAATATTTTGTGGCAAAGGATAGCCTTGACCATTATCGGAGACGATGACGTCAGACCACTGTCCGATTGGCAGGTTTGGCAGGGTTGTCATGCAACCGCACAAAATAAATGGCAGTGCCCAAATGATGCTTTTCATCACCGTTCAACTATTCTTTAACAGTATACGGTAACTACGCTGTGCAATTTCAGCAACCTCTTTGTTGAATGCGCAGGCACCTTTCTGATTTACTTTAAGTGTCGTATCGATTCGGGTAGCAACACAACCTCCCTCACAAAGTTGATCAGTTTTACAGTTTTTACAGGCTGATCGTAGTTGGTTGGTCTGGCTTCTAAACCGCATCAATGATGGTTTATGAAAACCCTTTTCCGCTGTGCCAATACACCAATGTTCCTGCCCTGAAAAATTATCACAGGGATAGATATTGCCATACATATCGACACCTACCAGATCCTCGGCGACACCACATGCACCGGCATTGCGTCCAACCAGAATATTTACCCATAGTTTTTTTATGATATTGGGGCCGCGAAAATCTGATAAAAAACTGGGAATATTTAATTTCTCAGCCTGTTGCATGGCTAGCGCTTCAAGTTCAATTAGATATCTTACGCGTCGTTCCTGCCATTTGGCGTAATCTTGCTCACCCACAAAGTCACTAGGTTGTGCAATGCTGCAGTCATAGGTTTCCAGGCCTTCCGATAACCAGAATTGATGAATATCGATCAGATTTTTATCGTCACCGATGACACTGGTTATATTGCAGGCTATCTTATCTGGCCTGGCGCGGGTTATCTGCTGGTAACGTCTCCAGTTATCTGTCGCGCGGGCATGGGTAGGTTTTCCATCTGTATCGATGCGATAGCGATCATGGGTTTCGGCAGGGCCATCGATACTGAAGGTCAGGTCTACCTGATGTTCTGCCAGGATTTGCATTTTCTCTTCATCCAGAGATATGCCGTTCGTGGCCACATGGATTGATAAAGAAATTGAGTGAGTATCTGCAGCATGTTTGGCTTTCTCAATAAATTGTAGAAACTCATCGAAGTAAAATAATGTTTCACCATTGCCAAAATCAAGTTTGATCTCGCGTCCCTGGAATTCTTTTCTGAATATCAGCTGGAGTAGCTGTTGTTGTACCTCACGGCTCATTACACCCGGTTTTTTTCCTAGCCTGCCATATCCAGATATACAATACTCGCAGCGCATATTGCAATCCTGTACAAAGGCCAGTTGCCAGCTATGGACATAGATATCCTGGGCCAGATCCATCCTTATCGATACTGATTGAGTGCGCTTTAGTTCGACAATTGAATGTTCTTTTGGGGGACTTAGCATGTTATAGACCCTGTGCGTTTCGAGCTGACTCGTCTGCCACGATGGAACGCACAGATTCTGCGACAACATCAGGTGCTATTCCACTCATGCAGATTCGATCTGTACAGGAGTTAAGCTCTGGGGTGTTGGCACAGGGTGGGCAGTGATAATCGCGCAGGTTTATATGCTCATTATAACCATAAGCTTTGGGGTTGGTTGGTCCCCATAGAACAACTGCCCGAGTACCTACTGCATGTGCCAGATGTGCAGGAAAAGAATCAATGCTCACAACGCAATTCAGTCGACTAAACAGCGCGCTTGATTGTCCGATGCTCGGCATAGGAGAAACAGCCCGTGTTGCTGCAAGCCTGGGTTCGCCTAACTGTAAGATATTAAATTCGTTTGCCAGTTGATTGATAACCTGCTGCCATAGATTGAGTGGATATTCCTTTTCGCTAAGTGGACTTCGGGGGTTAACCAGAATGGTGGGTTTTTCTGGAAGTGTTGCCAGTAGTGCTTCTGCCCATTGCTGATCTTGTTCGGAGAAAAAAACATCCATATTGTTGTCTTTTAAAGGGATATTTTCAAAACGTGCTATTTGCGCTATAGCCGGTGAATTAATCAGATTCAGTTTATGTTTTCGGTCAACCTTGATCGCTATCTGACCGTCGTTTTGTTGAGTAGGGGTGATCACATAATATGGTGAGAAGATGTCACAGCCCAACTCAGGCATACCCATGAAAAAAATATCCTCATCCTTACAGGTCAGTATCCTGTCGACATAAGGATTACCATTGAATAGATCTCTGGCTTGATTATGTGTTACTACAACTACATGCTTGTAGCCAGCTGTTAATTTGAAATGTCGAATAAAGGGGGTAAGCATCAGGCAGTCACCAAGACCACCAGCAGCAATCACCTTGATTTCATTCTGCATGCTCTTCTGCGCGACAGATGCTAATCGCATTTTTAAACTATTCCTGTTTCCGGTTTATCAGCAAGATTTCCTGAGTTAGAGAATTCTTGATGAATAGTGATAGCTGACGAAGGCGCTTGTTGAGACTGGCTGGTTGCATAATGCTGCGCCAGGCATACACCCTGACAGATACCTCTGTAGAAAAACAGGCAGCTTTCACAGGCGCTACCAAAGGGAATGTACTGTAAGTGATTTAATAATTTTGAGTGATATTCACCAGCTGATTTTAAATCCTCAAACTCGGTTATTCTGGATCCGGGAACACCGATGGCATTACAGGGTAGGGTTGTCAGGTCAGGGTTGACGGTCAGATTCTGCGTGTAATGACGTCGATGCGCGGGACAGGATGTGCGCAAGATTCCAGAATTGATGATTCGTCGGAGTGAATCCTCCGATATTGAGCATAGTGGCAGGGGTTTACTCTGCGAGACTAACAGGCCATGGCGTTCACAATCGTCGATAAAGCCCATGAACTGTTTTTCAAAATGATGGTTTATTTTGCCAGCTTCAAATCTGTAATAACTTTCACTATTGTTGCCGAGTGAGTTTAAGAACGAGAATCCGAAATTGATTCGCTCTACTCCAATCTCCAGAGCTAGATCGATCAGCTTTTGCCATTCGGCGCTATCACTGTTTTCAAGTATGGTATAACGCAACAATACATCCACGCCAGAATCTTTGGCTGCCTGCATATTGGTGCGGAAGTGATTAGCAAGATCAGGCCTTTGAGCCATGATTTCCTGATCATAGTGCCCGGTCAGTTCTATGATCCACGGTGCTGTAGTCAAGTCACGGGTGGCCTTGTTATATACTCCGTTTGAGGTTAGTCGAATAAGGATATTGCGTTCTCTTGCGCTACGAAGTAACTGTTCGTAGTGTTTGTATACAGTAGGCTCCCCACCAGCAAGTAATAGCTCGTTGATACCCTGTTTTTGAGCCCAGTCGAGCAGGGTGGTCAGGTTATCAGTTGATAAATCCCCCCCATGAAGCTTATCCCAATCTTTTGAGTAGCAGTATGAGCAAGTGATATTACACCTATAGGTGGGTGAAACGAGTAACTGAGTACTGATATCGTGGCCATTGCCGTATATCCCGCTTTCGACTGTAAACCACTCAGCGAGTGAATCTTTACCTGAGCGTTGCAGAATCTCGTAAATATCTGGTCCAACCCCAGGTAGTTTAAACCAGCGTTTCAGGACGGTCTTTAGCTGCTTTAAATCAACCTCGGATAATGATTGTTCAAGCAGTTGGATTAATCCTGACCACACCTCACCCAATGGGGTTTTTACTACAGAGTGGGGAGGTTCTCTGACCTGAAAAGGTTCAAGTTCAAGCCAGGGATGTTTGACCCGTAATATCAGGAATGCCGCTTCGGCTACAGTTTCACTCTCATCAGCCATCAGTTGAACCAGCAGTGCATCTGTTTCATGTCCGACACAGCCTTCCAGAATTCTTGCTGCGAGTATCCGCGTTTCGGGGTTCGGGTCCTGTACGCATGCACGGGCTATTTCTATTGACATGAAGCTTGCTCCAGTTCTGATTCAACCAGTCCAGCCAGACTGGTTAAGTTGCGTCCCGTAATCAACTTACTGATTCGGCATTGGTCGATAAGCAGGGACGCCAGGTTTATATGTTCGAGTCTACGAGGTACGGTCATTGGATCCACAATTTGACTCATGATAGCGCCCAGAGCAGTTTGATTTTCGACCTCAAGTAACTGATGCTGATTGCTGCGTTTTGCAGGCTTTTCTAAAAGGATCAATACTTCAGGAGTTACGGATCGTTTTGATGATGTGGATATTTGAAACTGAGCAAGGTCGGCAGAGGTTTTTTCTATTCCACCTTGCTCAAGGGTTTGTTCCAGATCTTGTAACAGGACAGGGCTATTGCCAACAAAATTGGGTGACATCAGTAATCCGGTTGCTTTTGCTTTATTGTTATTATCAATTTGAATAAATATAAGATCATCCGACATCAACGTGAACCCAGCTCTGGCAAGGCTAAGCGCAGCAGTTGTTTTTCCTGCTCCAGATTCACCAACAATCAATACGCCTTTCCCATTGATCTCCAGCATGGCGGCATGCAGGCAATATGCCTGGGTTCGATATGCGTATAGTCCCTTGACGAGGTCGCTGATTACTAGCCAATCGGTAAAATACTCTGGATCTGTGGAAAACATAGAAAAATTTTCAGCCCTGGTTTGCTGACACATAAAACGATGCTTTGCTGCCAGGATCAAAATATTGGTAGCAGGGGCAAATGGAATGAAAACCGCAAATAATCCGTGGATAATAACCCCTTCTCCATCGACCCAACGAAAATATTCAGCTTGTTCTGAAGAATGTGTTGATGTAATCAGTGGTTTGAGTTTGTACCAGGTCTGTTCATCTATAACCTGTACTTCCAGGGAGCAGCGCAGGTCTGCAGTTGGGGTATCGGACAGATAATGTTGAAATGTTTTTGCAAGTTCTTTCACCATCGCGTTATTGAAACATTCAATAAGCATTTGCCCGAAAGGTAGATCAAGTCGCAGGGATGTAGATCTGGGACGAAAATTTAATCCTGCCTGGTGCAGCATGGCGGTAAGTAATGATTCGTCACACGATGTTGTCGCGGTTTTCTGTGAATGCATGTTTCAGACTCCAACCAGTTTAAGCAATTTTGCATTACTGGTTAGCGCAGCAATCTTGAGAAGGATGTATTCTTCAATTTGCTGCTGAGTTTTTATGTGGGTTGGATATGAAATATCCAGCTCATTCGAAATGCCTAAAGCAATATGAAGTTTATTAATGTTGTTAAGGCCCTGGAGTATTTCAGCGATGACCTGATCTCTAATATCTCCGAAAACACGCTGTTGTGGTTTTAGTAGGCGCACCATGCTGGTCTCCTTACGCATTGCTTCAGCCAGTTCCCGATTCATGCTGAATAGGACTTTGTTAAGCATATCCACCTGCATGAGGATAACGTAGTTTATGGTTCGTTCACAAAGTGGTGTTAATTTCGGTAATTTCAGTTGAGCATTTTTAACCTGAGATATTGCATCCCCTTTTTCAAGGATGTGAGCGCCATGAGAAACAGCAAAATCTTGATGAATAAGATCAATTTTGGCCAGATAACTTACCAGTGATTTCTGTGTGTTACTGGAAATTACCGAGTCAGATGAAAGAATTAAGTTAACCAGATCATCAATTTTTGGCCGCTGGATTGTGAAACTCGGCGCCTCCTGAGTGACTGTTTGGGATGTTTCCTGAGCATGGATGAATTGTGGACTACAGGAGACAAGCAATACCAGTATACAAGTTATCAAATCAGGCTGGAGTCTGACCTTATGCATTGAGACTGACCAGATCTACCTCGATGTTACTAGAGTTTTGATTGAGACCAGTGTGATTTTTATTTAACTTACGAAGCAAGCTGGAATCACCATTGGATTGCCACGAAACCAGCGTACGGCCGGTACAACCACCACAGCATTGACCGCGTTTATGAAATTTACATTCCTGACAGGCATCAAGGCTACCCATGTTTCTGACTGGGGCAAGGGTCTGTTGATAATGTTTTAAAAGCTGGGGGCCGCAATCAAAGTCAGTTATTTTGACGTTCGAAACTTCACTCAAGGGGAAGCAGGGCCAGGCATCCAGGTTAACTCCTACATCGACAATAAAGTCGCAGGTAGAGATGAAACCTTCCCTGGAGCAAAGATGCAGGTCAGCAAAGTCGGCTTCATCGAACATACACATTGGAAAACCACAGTCGAATTCCCCAAGGATGTCATGTTTTTCCAGAATACGCATTTGCCTGACCAGTGACTTACCAATCAATTTAAGGTCATTGTCCTGAGGATAGCTTACCTCGGCACCAACAATGGGATGAGCGAGACCGAGACGGAGCTCTTTGCGTAATCCATACCGATTGATTAAATCTGCGGTAAACAGCATGTCAAACTCGGTACGATATATATTAAAGCTTATTGCAGCCCTGTGACCCATCACTTCCAGGCTCTGATGCTGCTTTTTATTTTCATTGTCGGTTTGAGAATCAGGCTCGTTGATGTTTACAACGAAATTAAGCTGGCTACTTTGATTTTCACTTACAAAATCAAGTACCCTTCGATTCCAGATGCCGTTCGTAAAAACGGTTATGATCAAACCACGATCAAGACCCTTTTGGACAATTTCATTAAATTGAGGGTGTACGGTAGGTTCACCGCCGAGAATTTTGAAGCTTTTGTCGTTACCTGCCTCGAGGAAATCCAGATATTTATCTACATTTTCCAGCGTGATATTTTTAAGACTGGTATTGGTGACCTTAGATCCAATCGCGACTTTTTCCTGGGCAAAGCAATATGGACATTCCTTATTGCAAAAATCGGTTATCAATAAATTCATGTAAGATTCCCTGAGTCCAGGAAGCAATAAAACTTAAGCTTTCACGTATCAATGTCCTAATTAGACTACGCATAAAGTTGATGATAGTGAGTATGAAACCTAATACCTGCAAGCTTTTCGACTTTTTCGGACAATTGATGATTACATTAAAGATTGAAGCAAACTCAAGAACTGTAAAAAATAGTTATTAAGGCATCAATAAAGAATAAGACCCCTGCTTTTAAATATTATAAAGCAGGGGTAATTGCTTTCAATCTAAGAAAATCCGTCTATTGATTAATGATAATAGGTACTACCGCTTACACGAGATGAGTAGTAGGAACATGAACTTGAACCTGATACTAAAGCAGCTGATTTGTGCTTTTTAGATTGAGGTTTTTGATAAATCTTCTTCTTTTCAGAGATGATTTTGGTTTCCTTTGACATTTTATAGCCCCTTAACAATTTAATACTTCAACTTAAAGCCTGATAAGTAAACATACCAATCTGACTATCCCTTTTTAAATACACCCTTCCACCAGAAAAAATGAATCCAGAAAAATAACTAAACCTGATGTAAATTCAGTATTAACTCACTAGTCGTTTTGTGAACTATCGAAAAATACCACTTAATTTACGGGGCTTCAAGTTCAATGTTGAACATATTTGCTGCGACTAAAATTGGGCTGCCGTTAACCTCAATTAACTCCAGTTCTGCATTTGCTGGTCCATCGGTATTCACCCAGGCCTTGAAGATACTTGCGGATAAAAATATCAAGTTAGCAGCAATTGATACTGCCGGGCAGATTGGCAATATTTGGGGAGCTTCCGCCACAACATTATCGGCTTTGGCATATGCTGGAGTTGCTATGGCTGCCCCAGCGATTGCCTCACCTATAATAGCCGCATTAATGGGTATTGCCGGTGCAATTGGTACAGGTATAGGTGTTATGAAGATCGGTGATAGTATGATTGAAGGCGTCGCACCGAATTTTCATCAAAAACATATCGGAAAACTCAAATGATCCGTTGGCTTAGATATTATCCTTTGAAACTTCGTTCGCCTGATCATGAGCTAGAAAAATATGCTGGTCCTGAGTTTAAAAGTGCTCATCCGGTTTCAGTTGAGTATGAAGGAACTCGTATCGAGTTATGTGCCCTCGACATCGAGCGGAAAACAACGAACCAGTATCAATCCATATTGCGAAATCGATAGATCAGGATGCCGGTTTTCGCAACCTGCCCAATGCCGCTACAGATTATTGGAGGTGTGCTGAACTTCTTGTACGACGTTGGAGTTATGTTTATCCCTGGTTTGGAGGAGGGGCCAGTGAAATATTTTTCAATGTCGGTGTATATAAGCGTAAAGACGCGAAAACATACAAGAATACAAACTTTTTACAACCGAGGGGTTTTGAGAATGCATTGAGCAACTACTTGGATAATCAGTATGGCTTCCAGTACAATTCTGATGGTCCTCTTTTTCAGGGACCTATTGAATGGCGTCGCAGAAATGATCTAACAATTTCGGCGGTGGAATTCTGGATAAAAGGAAGTAGTGACTCATGCATACTTGCTTTTCCAGTCACTGAAAGGCATTTTGTAATCATAAGGACGGCATTTATGTCTCACGATAAACAAATGCAGGAGCAGGCCGATCCTCTGGTTCGTCAGATTCTGGATAGTGTTAAGATAACTTTAGCCCCAGAAACTCTAGCAAAATGGGAGAGAGTCAAAGCCGAAAACCCAGGGGTTCAGGTTTTAGCAAATTTCGCTCCATTAAAAATGGCCAGTCAAGCCAGAAGATATCACCTGATATAAATTCAACCCTCTTCAAGGGCACACTACCGAATTGATACTCGAAGCCTTTGGTAAAAGAAAATCATCAGCTCAACAAAAATATCAGCAGTTTGTAGCCGAAGAAAAAGGTCGGCCTCAAGCTTGGGAACAGATAAAGAATCAGATGTTTCTGAGAACAGAAAGCTTTACAAACGATTTACTGAAAAAGATAAAAGCAAATAAAGACTAGAGCGAGATACTAAAATCGAAGAGAAGAAAAAAACCAAAATCGATAATGAAATTTGAAAAAAAATGTCACGATTGAAATGAAGCAATCATCACTGCCTATAAAAGTGATGGTTATAGTATGAAAGATCTGAGTGACTATTTTGGGTTTCATTACTCTAGAGGTGGCCGGATAATTAATCAGGAAAAGGCAAAAGACAAGACTTAACCTCATGGATCCTTTGAAATTTTTCAATGTTAACAAAGGTCATTTGTGACATAAATTATCGCCGTTAGTCAGTAATGCTGCTACCCAAGCGAGTGATTTTTAGTATAATCATCCGCCCGATTTAAACACCTAACTCAAACTCAAGGACGATTTGTATGTCTTTTTTCACGACTTCAAACATAAAAAAAGCAATTCCTTATTTTTCAGCCTTATTGGTGACCCTGGTTACTATTCTAGGGCTTTCAGGGTGTAGTGGTGGATCATCTAGTGCTTCAGATCCAACCGTATCACTAGCAGATGTCAGCATAGACGAAGGAAACTCAGGTTCAACCAATCTGGTTTTTACTCTTACTGCTAGTAGCGCCAGTGATGCTGACATTACCGTGAATTATGAAACTACTGCAGGCACAGCAACTGCCAATACCGACTATACGGAAACATCTGGCAGTGTGGTTGTTCTGGCAGGGCGTACGAGCGCAACCATAGAAATTCCAGTAATCGGGGATACCGTTTTTGAAGGTGATGAAACCCTGACTTTAACCCTGACAGCGGCAACGGGAGCTGATCTGGGTACATTGACGGCTACAGGTACGATTCTGAATGATGATAGTAAACCCTCTGTTTCCATAGCTGATGCTAGTGTCGTTGAAGGAAATTCAGGTCAAACTAATCTGGTTTTTACCCTTACTGCAAGTAATACTAGTGATGCAGACATAACAGTGACTTATGCAACATCCGATGGCACAGCCACCGCAGGTTCAGATTATGTAGATACATCAGGAAGCGTGGATATCCCCTCTGGAAGTACAAGCGTTACCATTACGGTTCCAGTGAAAGGAGATGCAGATATAGAAGACGATGAAACCCTGAGCGTGACCTTAAGCGCAGCAACTGGTGCAACATTAGATACTACTAGTGCGACAGGGACTATTCTCAACGATGACCATGCAGACCCCTCCGGTTATTACAGCAGTGGTAGTGCGACCATCAAAGACCCAGCTAATGCGGCGAATGACCTGGTGCTGTCTGACCTGAAAGCCATGGTCAATGGTAACCGGATGTTGATTGTGAGTCCGAGTACATCCATTGTTTATGATGCCACCATCACCGGGGTTACACAGCATGACTTCACGGCTAACGTGACGTTGTATTACGGCATGGATAGTGCCTACAACGTATTACCGCCAACTCCCATTTTGACCACAATGACTGGCACTATTACCGAAGGTTCACAAATTACCGGAGAAATCGCTGGAACTGGGGTAGGTGCCGGGAGTTTTACCTTAACTTATAGCCAAACGAACTCCACTGCTGCGGATGTCGCAAATGTTGTCAGTAGCTGGGTGGGGGCGATCAATACAATTTCTCAACTAATTTTTGATTTTAAAATATCAAATACCTCAGGTGACATAGCAGTTGATTTGGGTAGCAATGCTGACGATGGGATATTTAAAAGTTGTAAAATGTTAGGAGGTATAGAATCAGTTGGCAGTTCAACGCTTTATACCATAAATTTAAACTTAACCTCTTGCTATAACCCAGAGGTCGAAGGAGTTTATACCGGGCTAGCGACAACGACCAACAGTAATCACGATACCCTGGTCACGGTATTTACCAACGGCACGGCAAGTTTCTCGGCTGAATTATCTAAGCCTTAATTATCAAGAAGAATTAAGGTCGAGTTTTACAGTGGTACAGGAAACATGGATTTGGGTGAAAATCAGGGTAAGCATAAAATCAATATGCCAGGTTTAAACGGAATGACTCGTATGGTAAAAAATTTACTGCCAATAGTTTGTCTACGGACAGGCCTGGGTAGTGTTAAATTAGCCTGGGCTCTGTTGTTTGCTTTGTTATCTGGATATACAGCAACTATTTATGCTGGTCCGACGGGAGGAAATATCGTTGGCGGTACCGGCAGCATTCAGCAATCAAACCTTACCACCAATATCCGCCAGAATACCCAGTCAATGGTGATTAACTGGAATAGTTATAACCTTAAACCCAATGAAGTGATCAATTACCTGCAACCAGGTGCTTCGTCAATCGCGTTAAATCGGATACTCAGTAACAGTCCTTCCTAGATATTGGGCCAGATCAATTCCAATGGCCAGATAGCACTGGTTAACCCTAACGGCATCTTTTTCGGGAATACTGCTTCAGTAAATGTCGGTGGCCTAATCGCTTCTGGCTTAGATATTTCAGCTTCTGATTTCATGAATGGTGACTACATTTTCAATGAAGTTTTCGCATAACTGCATAACTGGGGACACCTAATGGGTAACCCCAGTTATTAAGGCATCACTGGACAGGAAAGGTATTCATTGACAGCTTTGTCTCTGATACCAGAATTATACAGGCAGGTTTTACTATTCAGGATTTTCAATTGGAAACTATATAACGATTAATGGAGCATCAAATGTCTATCAACGATATCAAAGGGGTCAATAAAAACAGAACCCAGAATACCAGCTTTTATTTTGACCTTGGTGATGCCCAGTCTCTGGACATTTCAGTGGAACTACCAGCCGGTGGCCACAGGCTTCCGAGCAAACCGGTTATCTCTTGTAGTGCTATCGATCTGACCCAGTCGAAGGACTTTTATCGGGAGTTCGAAGCTTGCTTACCGCTTGCCCGTATGAATCTGATCAATGACAGGTATCCCCTGAAGCTGACTGGACAATTAAAAGCAGAAACTGATGGCTACGATCTGGATTTTAGATTGCTAGTGGTGGTACTGGACTGCGAGGATTGCCAGCCATTGTACGATGCCCGCCAATTCGAAGGCGCAATTGATCGAAACCTCTATACCTGTTGGGGGCCCGGTGCATTTAAATATGATTATGACTCAGGGCTGAATAGAAATCGGCAGACAATTAATGAAGTAGACTGGATTGTCTGCGATACAAAGTTTCGCTCGACTTCCTATAATACTCGTGACAACCTTGATATCCTTCGATCTTGCTATACCGTCATCAATAGTCGCTACATGCTTGAGTTAACATTCCAGATCAGTGGCAGGATAGCGAAAAGGCTGAATCCTCTTATGCAGTCCTTTCTGAATGATTTACAACAGGTTCTGACTCAGTCTGTTCGATTACATCCTAATAATGAGTTGAAACAGGATATTCAGAAACAACGTTCTCAATATAGTCAACACTATCGTGAGAATGATAAAGGGCCACTGGATTGGCCGGAGAAACCCGTTCAGAGTCTTTTTTTAATCCAAAATGAAATAGATGTAGATGAATCCGAACAAGTTTTCATGTTCGAGGATGTTGAAGAAGGTGATGGTCTTTTTGATATGGGATATCGTTCACCGAACGCGTTTGACAAGGCATTACTATATTCCCCTTATCGTCCAGAGCATAGGGATAAACTCATTGAGCCACCCTGGCAACAGGTCAGGCAGGTACCGGGCATAAAAGAGTGGCTGGCAAGAAATCGTCAGTTGATCGAACAAATGAGGGCGTCCTACGCTTCCCATAGTAAATTCGATTAATTACAGACTAAATTCATTTAAACGGAGTATTTCTGTTATGGACTTCCTCAATCTTGACGCACAACAAATAGAAACTATAACGAATAGTCAGTTATTTCTGGTGTCTGGAGTTATCCTAATATTTGCTGGACTTATTAAGGGTATTCTCTCAAGACAGTATGGCTTGGTGGTACGAGAGTGGGCGCAGATGCTGACAATTCCTGTGCTGACTTATGTAACGGTATTGATGTTTTCGACTGATTATTATTATATCGTTCTGTACACATGGTTTATTTTAGGTGAGGCCCTGGTTTCACTGGTGTACCACTTCATTTTTCCAAAGGACTGGTATCTTGGCCCTCGGCTTAAACATCTGGTGAGCTCTAATATCGAATTGGACGAGGGTAGGTTAGAGTTCAGTTATCCTGTCCCTAACAACGGAGGCTTTTATCCACCTCTAGATGAGGATTTTCTACCTGATCATTTCGAAGATAGCGACATTGACGTTTTAAAATATAAGAGTTACCTGCGACGTACCTGGATATTTTATGATAAAAATGGAAGTATGTCCTCGAGGATTACTCTGGATGTATTGGTGCATAAAATTCCAGATTGTGGTGATTTAAGGCAAATTGAAAACCTGAACAAAGCTGCAGCGCTACACTATTTTGTTAACTACGCAGTCCCGGAAGATTCGGATGATGGTTTTCCGCACCAGGAGACTTATACTTATCAGCCCGAAGATTTCAGTAATTGGCGTCCGGTGAAGATCAATGGCAGAGATGCAGTTACATACGAAATATTGAGGCCTAACCGTAGGTACCGCACTCAGTATTTTCATTGTGTGCTGTCCAGAGATTTATTTCTGACATTCGAATTCTACGTGATAATGGGAGATGATGAAGGTTTGTTGAAACGTGTAGACCAATTGATTGAAACACTGCTAAGCCGTTGTAGCGTGGTCAGCGAAAAAATACCGACAAGGTCAGGAGATCAGTGTAGTTCGGATCTAGAAAATAAAACCCAGAAATCACAACTGATGCCTCCTCAATTCGACCACTTCAATGTCATATTGCCTAGTGATGAAGATTACAAGCTGGATCTAAGGGCGCACGCCAGGGATCAAGTCGAATGGATGGTATTCGAAAACTCCGATCTATTTTACGGCTGGTATCAAGACCAGGTACAGGTGGTATGCAGTGATTACAGTAATCTCAGGAAAGCATTCGTCGACAGTCAAGTGGAAAAGTACCTGGTGTAGTTTCAATTTGCTTCGATAATGGTGAGCAATTGTCCCGAAAATGAATGAATTCTGGGGACACAATACTTCTTTTTTCCATAGAACGAAACTCTGGTCCCGAAAAACCGGGGTCAGATCAGAATGGCACTGACTTAAGCATTATCGTTGCTTTTTAGGATGTCCATATTTTCGCAGTTTTCTCGATTTGCACTGGCTTGTCTGATTTTATTGGCGCTACCCACCATTTATTTAAACGGGCTTTCGAAATCTTGTTCAATCTATGGGTCTACGTTTACTTGCGTTTACTATGGGCGTTAGTCAGTAATGCCGCTACCCAAGCGTGAGATTTTTAGTATAATCATTCGCTTGATTTAATCACCTAACCCCAACTCAAGGACGAATTGTATGTCTTTTGTCACGACTTCAAACATAAACAAAGCAATTCCTTATTTTTCAGCCTTATTGGTGACCCTGGTTACTATTCTAGGGCTTTCAGGCTGTGGTTCCAGCTCTAGCTCTAAAGATCCTGCTCCTGAGGTTACTCTTCCCGGTTTGACAGTTAGCCTGCCAACCGTTACAGAAGGTGATAGTGGCCCCGTTGAACTGGCATTTACGGTAACCCTGAGTGAAGCCCTAGGTCAGACATTGACCGTTGATTACACAACTGTCGATGAAACTGCCACGGTAGCCGACAATGACTACACAGCCGTTAGTGGTTCATTAACCATCCCTGCTGGAAGCACCACCGCAAACGTCAGTGTCTACGCCAATGGCGATACGGATTTTGAAACGGATGAAACCTTTACCCTGGTGGTTAGCAATATCCAGGGAGCTACACTAGGGGCTAGCAGCTACAGTGGACAGGGGATGATTACAAATGATGATAATGCTGAGCCTAAAGGTTATTTCACTGGTACAGCAAGTCTGAATAGTACCGATTACACCGATATCACTGCTCTGGTTTATGACAATCGAGTACTGATGTTTAGCCCAACAGCCAATGTGCTTTATGACATTGCGATGACCCCTGCATTAGGTGTCTACACGGGTACCGTAGAAGTTTATGTTGATGGCGTGATTGAACAGGCATCAGCGGTTACGGTATCGGGTACTACTGACGAATCGCAACTGGCGGGAACCTTTAGTGGTGGCACTGGATTCGCTAGTGGATCTTTTGATGTGGCTTTTGATACTTCGAATAATATGGGGGCCACGTTGGGGCGAATAGAGGGAGTAGGGCTTGATGAGTGGACTGGAAATTTTTATGGGTACGATGTAGATACTGGCCGTTTTTCCTCAGACAGTATGGTTGGTTATTTTGGTACAGATGCCACTATTGAGAGATGCTATTTTTTTAATACTTTTGATATACCTAATCCAGATATCAGTATTTACAAAATGTCGCACGCCCTTGAACGTCAAAGTGTTGGCAATTGTAGTTCACCTTATGAAAGCACAGGTCATACCGGATTTGCAGCGGTGGTGGATGATGCCGGAACCGATGATATGATGGTGTTCGCCTTCAATAATGACAACATCGCCCTGTTTGGGATTATGCATCACTAGGGATTCAACAAATGGATTATATGGATGAATCGGCAGTTAAACCGATAAAAGCATTTCGAACAGGTTCATCTTTTCAAAGATCTGGGTCTATAGTTGTTATTGTAAGCAGCTTGTTATCCGTTTTAGCTGCTTTCTGTTTGATACCTGTAGCTCAGGCTGCGCCCGTTGGCGGAAATATTGTTGGCGGTTCAGGCTCTATCAACACCAATGGTTTGACCACAACCATCCACCAAAACACACAATCTCAGGTCATTAACTGGAATAGCTATAATGTAAAAGCTAACGAGACGGTTAACTACCTGCAGCCCAATGCCTCAGCGATTTCACTCAATCGAATTCTTAGTAATAACGCCTCTCAGATATTTGGGCAAATCAATGCTAATGGGCAGGTCGCTCTGGTCAATCCGAATGGCATCTTTTTTGGTAACACGGCATCGGTCAATGTTGGTGGCTTAATTGCATCAGGTCTGGATATTTCTCCATCGGACTTTATGAATGGGGATTACTTCTTTAACGAAGTAATCGGTAACGATGGCAGCATAATCAATAGTGGTCTTATTAATGCGTCCCTTGGTGGGAATGTTGCACTGATCGGTAAGCAGGTTTCAAATGAAGGTGTTATATCTGCACAACTTGGAAGTATCAGTCTGGCAGCAGGTAGGGCTGCCGTACTGACATTCGATCAGCAAGGTCTGCTGGGTGTACAAGTCACTGAAGCAATTTTGCAGGATGAAATAGGCGTTGACCCAGCAGTAATAAATAGTGGGGACATTACGGCTCGAGGAGGTCGGGTTCTATTGACCGGCAGTACCAGCCAGGATGTTTTTTCTCAGGCAGTCAATTCAGGTGATATCGAACAGGCTACCAGCGTTGTCGTTCATGAGGATGGTACCTTTACAAGATTAACCCATAGACAATATTTACCGTATTCAGGGCTTCAGGAAAAAACATTATTTAGCTGAATCCTTTTGCCCCTGATTTCAGACCTGTCGATATTAATGAAGGCTTAGCCGCATTTATCCACGGACTGTGTTATTAGCCTTTGCTGTAGATTGACTACAGCGGCAAACTGATGCCTTGCCGTGAACAAATGTGCCAGAGCTGAACACGATATCTATTATCGATGGGTTAATGGGTGCTTGGGCCGATGTAGTGGAAAATAGGATTGCTTTAGTCTACTAACGACTTATATCGCACTGGCACTTTAAATATAGCGGTAATGTGTCGGTATTCTAAACTGGCTCTTGTCATAAGTGCAAAGAAGCTGTTAAAGATGTCGCTTTAAGTGGCGGGCTGTTGGCGATATAATCACGCCAGGAATTTATAGACAAAACTAGCGGACGAGAGGGCCGACTTAATGATCCCACCAGCTGAATCTGAACTATTGATATCAACTCGCGATATTGGCAAGGAGGTGAGCTTTGCCCCTGTACTAAAAAATGAAGCAGCAATACTAAAGCGAGCCGCCCGGTCAGGATTTTACTACCCTATGTTGGCAATGAAGCATTTAAGGGCTTTGTCTACCGGGTTAACCGGCAAGAACAATGTGTTCATTCCCAATATTAACGATGTCAAGACCAATACCTTCCAAAAGGTCGTTGTCTTCGTACCGGGCATCATGGCGACGGTGGAACGCCGCCCCAATGACAGCCTCGTGGTTACGGCGTTGGAGTTGAGTGATGAGTACAAGAGCATCGATCGGGGGAGTCGGGAAAAACCGGGTGTTTATGCCGTGTCGGTAAGCGGGAATGAAATTGAGATGGGCTATAAACGCAACGGTCGTATTACCCCCGAAAACGGCAGAAAGGTAGCTATAGCAGATACCGGATACGATTCGCCTTTAAGAGCAGGGAAAGCCGTGGTTAAAAGGCTTGGGGATATGTTTGGCAGCGATGCGGCGGTACAAGGCGAGTTTGATCTGTTTTATTCCCCTGTTGGCAGTCGCCTGGGCGGCATGCGTAATTACAACCCGACTATTCTCAATAAGAGCTATGCCTTCGGCGGGTTGTTAGCCGATGCGATCGAACAATCCATCAAGCAAAAGAGCGTCGTATGGGCCTCGGAAGGCGGTGGTTCGGTGGTCCTCACCCAGGGTTTGATGGCGCTTGAAGGCAAGGGGCTCTCCTTTAAAGAGCAAAAGCATGTGGTGAAAATGTGCTGGCCCACCACTGATCCCCGGCCGACCTATGCCGCCGCGATGCAATTGGGCATGCTATCCGACAAAAAACTTCTGAAGGGCAATGGCAATATTCGGGCCACGGTCAGTTCCCTGTTGACCAATGCCTCAAGGGCGCGAAATGGCACTGACCCTTACAGCTGGAATGACTATGCCATTGACCTTGCCAGTGGTGCGATGGTTGCGAACACGGTGGTTGGGATTGGCGCCCTGGCGGGAGGTGCGGCGACAGGTTTGCCTCAATTGGCCGTGGTAGGCGCCGTAACCGGTACGGTTGGCGCGCTTCAATTTGCCTACATGACCGTTAAAGCGCGCATGAGAAGAGGTTGATGCCTATGTTGGACTGGCTTAGATTCTTTCCTTTCGTCTGGGGCGATGCCCCTAAAGCCAGCGAAATTCGCGGGCCTTATTTTCCGACGCCTCGTGAGAATAAGTGGATTTTTGGAGACTCACTGTTTTATTTTTCTGCGCCCCGGGCAAATCCCGTTTTCGGTTTCTCTCACAGAGGAAGTTCAGTGGATGCATTATTGCCCGGGTCGACCAATATTCTCGCCGCCAACGACCTTGAGCGTACCCATGGCAGCCCCAGCGCTCCGCCCAGCCCGTGGGATTGTCGCCTCTTTTATCACAACAACTGGTATTTTGTCGGCCCCTGGTTTAGCGGTGAGAAAGCCTGCTTGACTGCAAACGGTCTATTAATAACCGCAGAAGAGAGCTCATCATTTGCCGAAGTCAATCTATTTCATCCCAGGGGGTTTGAGTCCGCCGTTGCCAGTTTTCTGGATTATTTATATGGCTACAAGAAACAAGGAAAAAAACCGCATTACCGTGGTCCGTTGAACTGGCGCGTTCTGCCTATATCCACCAGCATACAGGTCGTAGTGTGTGACGTTCATTGCATAGGTGATGCTACTAAAGACAATCCACTACTTCATCGTATGGCATTCTTCCCTGTTTCGCAAAAACAGTTCATTCGAGTTAATTTTAATTTTGGTGATATTGAGATCTACCGCGACAAAATGCGAGCACCGCCCCTGTTCAAGCTGTGCGATGCCATTATCGATTCCATGCGTTTGGATGTGGGCAAAAGCACTCAGGCGGAGTGGGATAAAGTGAAAGCCACTTGTCCAGATATGTCGATTACCGAAACCTTTGGCGAATTACCCTGGCCGCTAACGAAACCGAAAGCGTCGAAAAAAACAAAAGTCGTGGATATCACGCCAAATGCAGAAGCTCCCCGTTCTGTGCGCTTTAAAGAGTAACATGCCTGCTGGAGTTTGTTCCAATTCATGGCCTGTTCTTTAGATTTAATTACCGCATCGGGTTCCTTACTATCAATACCATCGAAGTTAAGTGTAAGAATTTTCCTACACTTCGGGTGGTTTCAACCATCTACATAACAATCAACCTAAGCAGTGGACAAAGGAATTAGACTTCAGCTATTCAGCTATGGTTTCAGTTAAATGGAAGGGGTATTAAGTCAAAAATAATATTTTGTTTAACCTTAATAGATTTTTTTCATCGGCTGAGTTCAAAGGATAAAATGATCTTGCAACCGGTGATATCAGGTTGGTGTTTGAAAGAGTTATTTGAGGAGGGGGGATGTCTCGGGAAAAACTTCAGCACAGTGCTTCACACCTTGCACCCAGTTTTCCCGATTTGCACTGGCTTGTCTGATTTTATTGGC
>JBNKPX010000013.1:0-48607 GCA_050295575.1 Gammaproteobacteria bacterium
ATACACCCATAGAGATGACAGAGTTTTTCTCCACAATAACACCTTCTACTACTTCAGAACGAGCACCGATGAAGCAGTTATCTTCGATGATGGTAGGTGATGCCTGTAATGGTTCCAGCACACCACCAATGCCAACACCACCGGATAGATGAACATTTTTACCAATCTGAGCACAGGAGCCAACGGTAGCCCAGGTATCGACCATGGTACCACTATCCACATAGGCCCCAATATTGACGTAGGAAGGCATTAGCACAACACCAGGAGCTATAAAAGCACCCTTACGAGCGGTTGCAGGTGGCACTACACGAACACCACTTTCTCGGAAATCAGTTGAATTCATATCGGCGAATTTGGACTGTACCTTGTCGTAATAGTTGTTAAAACCACCCTTCATAACCTGGTTATCTTCAATGCGGAAAGAGAGTAGAACCGCTTTTTTCAGCCATTCATTCACCTGCCAGCCGCCCTCTACAGGCTGGGCTACACGTGCCTTTCCAGTATCGAGTAAATCGATAGCTTCGTATACGGCATCTTTTACCTGAATTTCTACGTTATGTGGCGTTATGTCGGCGCGGCGTTCAAAAGCTTGTTCAATAATGGCCTGAATGTCGGACATTGATGTCTCCTAAGTTAATGTTGTTCGAATAGTGATACCTTAACAATGTGAGTGGTAGCCAAGCATTGTTAACGAGTAATTTTTAAACGCTGACGGTTTATTGCAAGTGTTGAATAAAATCCCCAATTCTTATTGCTGCGTCGCGGCATTCGTCCACTGGAGCAACTAGAGCCATGCGTACATAGTTGCTACCCGGGTTAAATCCATCTACGGTTCGTGACAGGTATTGACCCGGTAATACGGTAATATTTTGCTGAGCGTAGAGCTGTTGAGCAAAATCGGTATCCGAGATTGGGGTTTTTGCCCAAAGATAAAATCCGGCATCTGGACGAAGCAGAGGCATTTTACCAGAAAGTAGTTCGATAACGCTGTCAAATTTCAGCCGATATTGATTACGGTTTTCAATCACATGCTGTTCATCATTCCAGGCGCTGATACTGGCAGACTGAGTCATGGGCGGCATCGCACAACCATGATAGGTGCGATAAAGCAAAAACTGTTTAACAATGCTGGCATCACCAGCCACAAACCCTGAGCGCATACCGGGCAGGTTAGAGCGTTTGGAGAGGCTATGGAAAACCACGCAGTGCCGGTAATCGTCTATCCCCATGGCAGCGGCGGCAGCTAGCAGGCCGGGGGGGGCAATATTTTCGTCAGCATAAATTTCTGAATAGCATTCATCACTTGCGATGATGAAGTCATGCTGGTGTGCCAGCTTGATGAGTTTCTGCAGGTATGCAAGCGGCATCACCGCCCCGGTCGGATTTCCTGGGTTACAGATATAGATCAGCTGGCAATCCTGCCACTGTTGCTCGCTAATGGCATCCAGGTCCGGTAGAAAATTAGTTTCTTCAGTGCAATTCATAAACACCGGTGTAGCACCTGCTAGTAGTGCAGCACCTTCGTATATCTGGTAAAAAGGGTTGGGCATCATCACCAGAGCATTCGTTTGTGAGCGGTCAATCACGCACTGGGCGAATGCAAATAAGGCTTCACGTGTGCCGTTGACAGGTATTACCTGAGTTGCAAAATCGATTGCGCTATGCAACTGATAGCGCCTGTTTAACCAGCCAGCGATCGCTTCACGTAACGCATCACTACCCCGGGTGGTCGGGTAACTGGATAACAGATGAGTGTGCGTGATTAGCTGTTCTACCGCGATATGCGGCGCTGCATGTTTGGGTTCGCCTATGGAAAGAGCGATATGATCCAGATGCTCGGGAGGCGTAACCTGGCTCTTAAGTTGCGCGAGTTTTTCAAATGGATAGGGGTGTAACTTCGATAAATCTGGATTCATAGTCTGGGCATGATGTAAAGAGGCGGGTATTATAGCGATAAGCGCAGTATGATCACAGAGGACATATGGATACATCAGAATCACCTTTTTGCGGGCCTTTTTCCGGTATTGATCACCACAGTGTGATTATTTCCAACCTTGAGAAAAGCCGCCACTTTTATAACAAGGTCCTGGGGCTGGAAGAGGATACCTCGCGACCCGAAATGGTTTTTGAAGGGCTCTGGTTTAAGGTGGGGCAGCAGGCGATACATTGCCTTAAACTCAGCAACCCCGACCCGGTTGAAGGTCGTCCTGAACACGGTGGTCGAGATCGACATGTGTGTTTGATTACCAGCGACATGAATGCGCTTATCGAACGACTGGAAAAATATTATGTTGATTACACACATAGTAAATCGGGTCGTAGAGCAATATTTTTCCGCGATCCAGATGGCAACGCAGTTGAGGTTCAGGAGCGCTGAGTATTATCAATTAGCACATTTTCAGCGCATTGGGTCGTTGTAGTATTTAAGTGATCTGACCCAGCAAAAAATATAACACCACTTAAATCCTATCGATAAGGTTGATGGCGATGTGAAACCACTCTGGCAGAAAAGGGCTGTTCCACACCTCGTATCGTGCACAGGGCCTAGAAACCTTCTGACGTAGCAGGGCAGACTTGTTAGTCCCCACCCAAAAAAATATTCTTAATTCAGCTTTATAGTCGCTGCCCCCACAGCGTTTAACCATATCGATAGTGTTTGGCCTGATAGTTGCAAAGTCAGAATACATGAGCCAAACAACAGCAACTTTTACTGAAAAGAGTCAAAAAACCGATGAAAGAGCCTTATCAGGCGCTGTTGTGCATGACTAACTTTGTAAATTACGTCAAGAAGTTGACAATGGATAGACACCATGAATAACAATATTAATATGGTATTGAATCAGATGCGATCCATCGAGGCATTGGCAAGCAACAAACCAGTGCAGGAAGTGTCGCCCGGTACCGATGGAACGGGCAGTTTCGCAGACATGATGCAAAAAGCGATAGACCAAGTTAACGATGGGCAGATGAAAGCTGCTGAGCTGGGTAGGGCACTGGAACGTGGTGATCCCAATGTGGATCTGGCAGAAGTGATGATTGCGATGCAAAAATCCAGCGTCTCGTTTCAGGCTTTGACCGAGGTTCGGAATAAGTTACTGACTGCTTATCAAGACGTTATGAATATGCCAGTGTAATATAAAGGTGTAATGAGAAATGGCTGATAGTACTACAGACAACCAGATGCTCGCACAACCGGGTTCTGCAATGAGAAGGTCGGGTAATAATCCGATCGATACCTTCATGCAGTCGCATGCAGTGCGTCATTTTGGACGTCTGATTGGTTTAGCCATGGCAGTGGCGATTGGGACCGTGGTGGTGTTATGGTCATTCGAACCAAATTATGCTCCTTTGTATAGTAATGTATCCAGCCAGGATGCATCAGAGATTGCCAATGTGCTCACTGCCAACCAGATTGAGTATAAGATTGATAATGGCGGCAGTATTATGGTGGCACAAAGCAAGGTTGCTGAAGCACGCCTGAAACTGGCTGCCGTTGGCTTGCCACAGGGCACCACCAAAGGTCTGGAAATGCTGCAACAGGATCAGGGGCTTGGCACCAGTCAATTCATCGAGTCTGCGCGCTACAATCATGCTTTGGAAACCGAGTTGGCACGCTCTATTGAATCTATTCGCAGTGTTGAAAAGGCCCGAGTTCATCTGGCACTGCCTAAACAATCCATATTTATCCGCAATCGCGCTAAACCCAGTGCCTCAATCGTCACCAAACTTTATTCAGGTAGACGCCTGAATCAGGGGCAGGTGGATGCCATTGTGCATATGGTGGCGGCCAGTATCCCCATGATGGACATCTCACAGGTCACCGTTGTAGATCAGTTTGGTCGCTTACTCACCGCTGATGAAAACAGCGATATGGCAAAAACCAGCAAACAGTTTGAATACACCCGCAAGCTGGAAGATAGCTATGCTGAGCGTATCATACAGTTGCTGCAACCCATTATTGGTGACGGTAAGGTGAATGCCCAGGTATCAGCTACACTGGATTTTGCGCAGATTGAATCTACCCGTGAAGCCTATGATCCTGAGCGTAGCGTGATACGTAGCGAACAGGTGAATGAACAGGAAATGCGCGATCTGGCCACGGCACAGGGGATTCCGGGTGCTCTCAGTAATCAGCCTCCTGGGGTAGGAACCCTGGATCCGAATGCTACGCAAGCTACAGATACAGGCAGCCAATTACCCGCTACACAGAACAGAAGTGCTACACGTAATTTTGAGGTTGATCGTATGATCAGTCATACACGTAATCCATCGGGCAGTATTCAACGCCTGTCAGTTGCGGTATTGATTGACTCGAAAACCACCGTGAAAGATGACGGTACCACTGAAAAAACGGCTTACAGCGATGAAGATATCAGTAGATTTGAAAGTCTGGTGAAAGAAACCATCGGTTTCAATCAGAATCGTGGAGATTCTGTTAGTGTAATTAATCAACCTTTTGTGCCTACCGAGGTCAAACTAGAAGAGGTTCCTGCGTGGAGAAGCCTGCTAGATGAAAGCTGGCTTGTTACGCTTACTAAACAGATTTTAGGAGCTATAGGGTTGCTGATTGTTTATCTGGTGTTTGGTCGGCCATTTCTCAGATCGCTGAGCCTGGCTCGCGTCGAGGCTGAACAGGGTGGTGACAATGAAGAAGGTGGCCCATCTAGTCGGGGTGGTGCAGAGCAGGGTGGTGAATTAGCAGGCCCCAGATCTCTATCGGGGTCTGGAATGCAGTTGGGTAATGAGTCAGAGAATACCGCTGCAATGATACGCCATAGCGATGCAACACATGAACAAAAGGTCAGTATGGCTAAAACTCTGGTGATGGATGACCCGGCCAGGGTGGCCAATGTGGTGAATAACTGGGTTTCCAATGAACAATAGATCGAATCATGACAACTGATGTCACAATTCCAAGAATGACTGGGCTGGATAAGGCAGCCTTGCTACTGTTGACCTTGGGTGAAGATGTAGCTGCGCAAATCCTGCAACACATGAATC
Organism: Gammaproteobacteria bacterium; assembly: GCA_050295575.1. Lineage (GTDB taxonomy): Bacteria > Pseudomonadota > Gammaproteobacteria > JACNJF01. Next base: position 5,002 of record JBNKPX010000013.1, read on the forward strand.
CCAAGCAGGTTCAGGTGGTCGGTGCAGCTATGTCAAGTGTTCAAAACGTCACTAGACCAATGGTTGAGTACGTCATTGACGATTTTCTGCAACAACTGGAGACACAAACAGCGCTTGGCATAGGTAACGATAGCTATATCCGTGGCATGCTGGAAAAGGCGCTGGGTGATAAAGCGGGCAATGTGATTGACCGTATCCTGATGGGAAGCGGTAGTAATGGCCTGGAAGCTCTCAAATGGATGGATCCTAAATCGATTGCTGAAATCATTCGCCTGGAGCACCCACAGATTATTGCTATCGTATTATCCTATCTTGAGCCGGATAGTGCTGCATCGGTATTAAGCAATCTGCCAGAGAATACCCGTGCCGGTATCCTGATGCGTATTGCAACTCTGGACGGGGTGCAGCCTGCTGCGGTCAAGGAGCTGGATTCGATCATGGAGAAATATTTCACCGATAATGATAATGTGAAGTCATCTATGGTGGGAGGTGAAAAAACAGCTGCAGATATCCTGAACTTCCTCGACTCATCAATTGAAGGGGTCATGATGGATCAGGTCCGTGTTGAAAATGAAGATCTCGCCACCCGCATACAGGATCTGATGTTTGTATTCGATAATCTGCGTGATGTTGATGATAGGGGCATTCAAACTCTGCTGCGCGAGGTCTCTACCGATCTACTGACTCTGGCATTGAAAGGCGTGGATGAAGAGTTCCAGCAGAAATTCCTCAAAAATATGTCCTCACGTGCAGCCGAAATGCTGATTGAAGATATGGAAGCTAAAGGACCTGTAAGACTGAGTGAAGTGGAAGCGGCCCAGAAAGAAATTCTTAATATTGCTCGTGGTCTGGAAGAATCAGGAGAGCTGAATCTGGGTGGTGCTGGTGAAGAAATGGTTTAATCTTTATTGCAATCTAATTTCAGGCGACTCGTATGTCTACCAGTAACCGCAAATTTCGCAATATTTCAGAAATGCCTGTTGAAAAATGGCATTTACCGTCGGTTGACTCAGCATCTTCTCAGGTTTTTCATGACGAAAATAAACCCAAGCCTGATCCGAAGTCAGAAGATACTAATATCCCAACCGCAGAAGAAATTGAGCGCTGGCATCAACAGGCTCAGGAAGAAGGCTATCAGGAAGGATTGAAAAAAGCACAGCAGGAAAATACTCAGCTAAAACAACGCTTACTGAGTTTGATTGATTTTTTTGAATCCCCATTGCAATCACTGAATGAAGAAGTGGAGCAGCAACTATCGCTATTAGCGGTAACTCTGGCACAACAGCTGGTAAAGCGAGAAATACGAGCTGAGCCGGGCGAAATAATTGGTGTCATCCGCGAATCTATCCCGTTGCTGCCAGCCAACTCCCGTAAGATAAAAATCTCTCTGCACCCGGAGGATGCCGCCCTGGTGCGTAAAACCTTACAGCTGCATGAGAATGAAGAAGAACAAAGCTGGAAAATTCTGGAAAATCATATGATCAGCCGTGGAGGCTGCGAAATTACAGCGGATAAGTCAGTGATCAATGCTACTCTGGAGAACCGCCTGCAATCGTTGGCCGCTTCTGTGTTAGGTGGTGATCGGCAGGAGGACAAAGATGCAACAAAATCCTCTGATTGATCGTGCCCGCACTAGCTGGATAAATTCTTTGCAACGCACCGCTGCAAGTTGTGGCAGCGACTGGGGTAAACCCCATGTTGAAGGTGTACTCACTCGTATGGTGGGGCTCACACTGGAAGCCATGGGCTGTCAGGCACCTATAGGCGCGCGTTGTGATGTGGTTACGCCATCCGGACAGAGGGTGGAAACTGAGGTGGTTGGGTTTGCAGGCGAAAAACTTTATTTAATGCCTACCAGCGATATTCGCGGTCTGGTACCTAATTCACGTGTGATACCCACCAGCCATTCTTCAGCAGTGAATGTTGGTGTTGAGTTGCTAGGACGGGTAATCGATGGTCGAGGTCGCCCTCTAGACTCAAAGGGACCGCTAAAAACACGCCAGCACATGCCTTTAGAAGGCCGTGAAATCAACCCTTTAAGTCGCACACCTATCCGAGAGTCACTGGATGTGGGCGTGCGTGCAATCAATACTATGGCTGGTATTGGCCGTGGGCAACGTATGGGGCTATTTGCCGGTAGCGGGGTTGGTAAATCTGTGCTGCTGGGCATGATGACAAAATATACCGAAGCCGACATTGTTGTCGTTGGTCTGATCGGGGAGAGGGGACGTGAGGTTAGAGAGTTCGTACAGGAGATATTGGGCGACGAAGGGTTGAAAAAATCTGTGGTCGTTGCAGCACCAGCCGATTCATCACCCTTGATGCGTATCCATGGGGCGATGCAGGCAACCAGTATTGCTGAATACTTTCGTGATCAGGGCAAGAATGTTCTACTGCTGATGGACTCTCTTACCCGTTTTGCCCAGGCTCAACGTGAAATCAGCCTGGCGATTGGAGAGCCTCCCGCTACCAAAGGCTACCCACCTTCAGTTTTTGCGCGTTTACCCCAGTTGGTGGAACGCGCAGGCAATGGTGATTCTCAAGGGGGATCAATCACCGCATTTTATACCGTGCTGGTTGAAGGCGATGATCATAATGACCCTATCGCAGATGCCGCTAGAGCCATACTTGATGGCCATATCGTATTATCTCGTCAGCTTGCAGAATCTGGGCAATATCCGGCGATAGACGTTGAAGCATCCATCAGTCGACTAGCGCCGGTGATTATGGATAAAGAAAAGCAGCAGATGGTACAGTTTTTCAGGCATAACTACAGTCTGTATCAACAAAACCGAGATTTGATCAATGTAGGAGCCTACCAGACCGGCAGTGATCCTGAAATTGATCAGGCTATTCAGATGCAACCTGAACTGATGCGCTTTCTGGCACAGGATATGAGTGAGGCAGTTCCTCTCAGTCAGAGCTATAATCAATTACAGCAGTTGGTTGAGCGCTTTAAAAAACCGGTGCAGCAATCAACCCATTCCAATCAGGCCGGTCAGACGGCTGGTAATGTGTAGAAGGTAGTTGAATGACACGAACTAAAAAGCTTGCTCCCGTAGTCGATCATGTTGAAAGAAATGAGCAAATGGCCTTGCAGTCGGTTGCCTTTAGTCAACAACAGCTACAGCAACAGATTAATCGTTTGAATCAACTTTTTGATTATCAGAAGGAGTATGCTGAACGTCATAATCAGGGAGTCGCTACCAGTTATTCAGCGGTCCAGTTGCAGGAATTTAACCGATTTTTACATCAACTGGATGAAACCATAAAGCAGCAACAGCATGTTGTTGCTATGGCCGAACGAGAGGTTGAAATCAAACGCCAGAAATGGAAGCTGACACATTCTCGTTCAGATGCGATTCATAAAATGGTGGATCGTTTACAGATAGATGAAAAAAAGCAGGAACAAAAGCAGGAACAGCGATTTATGGATGAAATCTCACTACGCAATGTGTTGAGGCACTCCTAAGTACTATTCAATCTCGCAATTGATACCCGTTTTTTCCCTCAGTTGCACAAAGTAATCGGCAATATTATTCAGTGCGCTTTGCTCGTAGTTCTTAAAAAAATAATCAGTTTGATAAAAACGTCCATGTTTGAGCAGTGATTGCTGGAAGGCGCATTGTTTAGGGTAAAACTCTTCGTCCGGGATATGACTCATTTCTTTGCGTACTTCGTGACTATTCTTAATGAATCTATCCCAGGGCAATCCAAAGCTGGATAAATCTATATCCACCATATAGCGTGTATCGTGCTCAAGCATTTCGGATCCATTATGCAGGGTGGCAATGATATGCTGGTAAACCTGATGGCGCGTTGCTGGCTGTAAAACGCCTTCGCTCAAATACATGAATAAATCCGCGCTTAGTTTCTCATTATCTCTGGAGTTGATCTTGTAGATGGCGTCATGGAACCAGATAGCAAGTTCGACTGAATCGGCATGTTGCAGATGGCCCTTTATTTCGTCAAAGAGTGTCAGGCAATCTTCGATATGTTGCTGGGTATGATAAACACGATGCTTTTCATTATAAGCATCAATTAACAGCTGATAAATTTGTGGGCCTTTGTTGGGTGTACCTTGAATAAGGTTACGCATCCAAAGATCAGTAAACCTGTTTTGATTAGAGGTTCTCATTAAATCCTGTTGTTTTGTCAAAGCCTGTCATCTCCTTTTTGCAGGTTGTTCATCTGATCACCCTGAGCATTCTGTCTTCTCTATTTAATGTTATCTGCTGGTCAGTTTTGCAGCTATCCAATCAACATGTTTTTTAGCATGTTTTTTGCATCTGTCCATGGAATATAACTTGAGAAATGGACTTTGTGCATGGATCTCAAACTTTTCCCAAAACCATGAAGTCTGGCATGCAATCTGCATATGACAGTTATAGGCAGGCTCATCAGTCCGCATAAACATAGAACATAAGGGTTTAAATGATGACAATATCAAATACTTCTATGCAATCCGCGTTATTACTTAGTGATATGCCAGCAAATGCATCGTTGGGTGGTCAGATGAATATCCAGGTTTCCACCGCTGATGGTGAACAAATCAGCCTGTCAGAAAATGATTTCTTTAGCATGTTGAATCAGAATCTGATCCAGCTCGTCTCAGATGAAAATGGCCAGGTTATTGATAATAAAGAACTTATGGCCATGATAGGTGAGTTTGATGGCGATATGGGCACAGCGCAAGACGATAGTCTGCCAGCACAGTGGATGCAGTTTTTAAAGTCTCATTTCAGTGATCAGGCAGAGACTGGCTCAGCAGTTAAATTGATGGTTAAGGATACCGATCAGGATGAGGAAGATGTGATATCGCTGATAGATAATGTCAGTTCCGATTCTGTTGATATTGATCCGGTTGCTATACCTATAGTGATTCCAGTCAGTAATGCTGATGGAGGCGCCTTGCCACCTGGGCGGCAATCGCTATCCTCCCGGGCACTGCAAATCTCTGCAGTAACTAAATTAGACGCTGGGCAAACAACTGTTGCTGTTGATTTTGAATCAGATATCGATCCCAAAGAGCTGATATCTTCCGAAAATGCAAAAAATGAAGCGCTTGCTAAAAATGCGTCTGAGGTTGTTAATATCAGACAGCAGGTGACTGCTACAGATACGTTGACTATTAAGTCTGTGGATAATCCTTTACAGACAGGCGTGACCACACAAATTTCTCAAACTCCTAATACTGCATCACAGGTATTGCCAGCGCATTTACAATCAATGTCTGTCTCGGCTTCGGCCAACAATCAGCAATGGGGTGACGCACTGGGTGAGCGGGTATCTTTCCTGATTAATCAAAAGCTGAACAATGCTGAAATACGTATTGACCCGCCTCATTTAGGTAAGCTGGATATTCAAATTCATCTTAAAGACGATTCAGCTCAGGTTGTTATTCATACCCAACATGCACAAACCCGGGATCTGGTAGAAAATTCGAGTTTAAGGTTGCGTGAAATTTTGCAGGATGCGGGTTACAGTAATGTTGATGTGAATGTTTCACACCGTGATTCATCATCCAACCAGAATGCTTCAGGTGATAGCCAGAGTGGCGCTGATAGTGAGCAATCAATAGCACAGGATTCGTCAAATACCAGCATGGCAGCCATGCAACAGGCAAGTATTGCCGTGGCGAGTGGAAGAATCGATTATTTTGCTTAATTCCCTCAGGGGGAGGCGCTAATGTGTAGTGGGTTAACCTTTGGGATTGAAAAATGAATAGTATGTAACTCGCTTACCTGTTTAAGCTGGATCCTTATACCTCAATATTCCAGCTTAAAAAACCTGATTATAAAATTCAGCTATGCTTATCAGTGGTGATGTTGTTGTCAGCAGGAAAAATATTTCAGGAGAATATTATGCAGCGACAGTTAGCAGGAAAAATAATAAGCAGTTTGCTGATTATGTTTTTTACGGGATGTTCTAGTGCCCCAACTGTTCAGGATAATCGAGCAGATGAACAAAGAGCCAATGCAGATAAGGCTCATAAAGAACTCAGTCAGGAAGTTAAAAAAATAAAGTGAAAAAGCTTTAAACTTCTATTCAAATTGCCCTAGTAAGGCTTCGGTATCCACCCATGCCCTGTTTTGTGGCAAAGGTTTTAGCCAGCCTTTACGCTTGAATTCTGCAGTCACCTTGCTGGTGCTTTCAGTGGTAATACCCAGCATAGCCCCCATATCTTCCCGCGAGGGTAGAAAAAAGCTTTCATCGTTAGACTTTTCATCCAGTAGCAATAATAGACGAGCTACTCTTGCAGTTGCGTTACCCGTAGATAAACGAGTTATCCAGTTATTCGCACCACTGAGAGCCTGTTGCCAGCGCTGAAGTAGGGCGTTGTGTAAGCGAGGCGTATCACGACGTAATGACTCAATAATTGAACGAGGGATGCGGCAGACGCTGGCATGATCCATAGTCACCGCTTCATGGTCTGAAGGCTGACCGCTTAGGCTTTCCAGGCCAGCAAGATCACCCTGACTGAGTATGCGGACGATTCTTCGGTTTCCATCTGGTAAATGCTGCACCAGTTTAACCAGGCCGGATCTAATGGTATAGGCAAAGGGGTTTTCTTCACCCTGACGGTAGATTTGAGTTCCTGGAGGATATTCAAAATCATCTATCGGGTGATGTATACGATCAAAGTCTTCCTGTTGCAGATCGGCAAATAAAACCAGATGTCTTATTGCACAATGTTTACAACGTTCCGCTCCACGCCATGCATTTTCTATATGCGAGGCCTTCAAACTATAAAACTCCCGATTAAAAAAAACATCATATTTCAACCCTATTGAAAAAATTCAATGCTCAATATGTTCAAACTATCTAGGATGGCTTCATCGTCCACACTGGTGAGCATATGAAAACTGAAAATCGATTGCAACACATGCCCGTTTCTTTCTTTGCTATGGTAATGGGATTGGCCGGTCTGAGCATCGGCTGGGAAAAGGCTAGTGAAATTTTCCAGTTCAGCAGTGTTATTTATAACATTTTGTTGCTGCTGACGCTCATTATTTTTTTGGTGTTGAGTGGTATGTATATTTTTAAGGCTGTTTACTTTAAACAGTCTCTGCTTAAGGAATGGTCTAACCCGGTAAAAATAAATTTCATTCCCACAATTTCCATAAGTCTTTTGCTATTCGCTATTGCGTTTTTACCAATATCTCATCAGATCAGCTGGGTATTCTGGATAGCAGGAGCCTGTCTGCATTTAATTATTACGCTTCATGTGGTCAATAGCTGGTTACATCATGAGAGGTATGAAATTCATCATATGAACCCTGCCTGGTTTATACCAGCGGTTGGAAATGTAGTGGTTCCGTTAGCAGGCGTTCCTCTGGGGTATTCTGAAATTTCCTGGTTTTTCTTCAGCGTAGGTTTATTTTTCTGGATTATTCTGCTGGTGATCGTTTTTAATCGGATCATATTCCATCAGCCATTGCCACAAAAGCTGATACCTACTTTATTTATATTAATTGCACCACCTGCGGTTGGATTCCTGTCATATATTAAATTAACGGGCAATCTGAATACCTTTGCATTGCTGCTATACAACTTCGCATTGTTTCTGACTCTACTGTTAGTTAGTCAATGGCCTCGTTTTATCGGCTTACCATTTTTTATGTCGTGGTGGGCATACTCTTTCCCCTTAGCCGCAATAAGTATCGCCAGTATGGTTATGTCACATATCACAGGGCAGCTGTTTTATGGATATCTAGGGTTAAGTCTGCTGATATTCCTCTCAGTTCTAGTTTGCATGTTATTACTCAAAACCGTAAAAGCAGCAAGACATGGCAATATCTGTAAACAGGAAGATTAGAGATCACTAGAGAGAAAAAATGAAACAAATATTATTACAGGAAAAGTATCCGGTATTTAAGCTGGAAATTGATAAATCTGAAACCGAATATAAATCGGCTCAGGCAGTCATCAATTATTTTAAGCAATTGATTGATGATCATGAAGTGACGAGATTTATCGCTGAATTTGATCATTATAGTCATACCAAAGGTCTGTTGAATGGACAGCTTGATGAAGCAATTATTGATGCAAGAAATATCATCTTTTGCTTTGGCACACAATTAGCAAAAGCTGAAATGCTGGCAGTTAGACCGCGCTCAATAGGAATAGCTGAAACCTTAAATAAAATTATTGTGAGCTTTATGGAAGCACCAATGGCAGTGGCCAATGACACGATAGAGTTTTGGGTAAAAAGTTTAGTAAATCAAGAGCTGAAACATTGAATATTTTTTGAATTGATAAAAGGAATCTAAGTATGAAAATAGGTGTAACAAGTCAAAATTTTAAAACAATTACAGGTCATGCTGGTAAGACCAGAAAATTTCTTATTTTTACGGAATCGCCTCAGGGGGAATGGTACGAAAGCCAGCGTATAGATTTACCGAAAGATCATTCTATGCATGAATTCAAAGGTGGTTCTCACCCGTTGGATGATCTTGATGTACTGATTACAGCTAGTTGTGGAGAGGGCTTTATACGTAAGCTGAATTCTCGTGGTGTGAAAGTACTAGCAACCTCAGAAACAGATCCGTCTTATGCTGTTAATCGAGTCATAGAGGGGTTGCCTTTAGCGAAGGCGCAGCCTCATGTTCATCTACCTGTTTAATATCTAAGGAACCTCTGTTTATTTCAGAGGTTCCTGCGGCACAGGAATGTGCCATAAAAATCAATGACTGCAAGTCTTTGGTTTAGAGAGAATAGCGAAAATCGAATTTTCCGTTTTTTCGTTCTGAAAATTCATGGATGAATTATTCAGGGCTTTAAAAAAAAATATCATGCGACACTTGGACGCATTGATAATTGAGTTTAGATCTATCAATCTACAAATGACCAGATAGAAATAAAAAAAGATAAAAGGGTGTACAGATTTTTTTTAATTTGGGAGTTATTGAAATGTTAGATCCAGCCATGATTGAACTGTCGCGATGGCAGTTTGCGGTTACCGCGTTATATCATTTTCTGTTTGTTCCATTGACATTGGGGATGACCTGGATATTGGTCATTATGGAGTCGGTTTATGTAATGACCGGGAAAGAAGTTTATCGTGATATGACCAAGTTTTGGGGTAAGTTATTTGGTATTAATTTTGCGCTTGGGGTTACAACAGGCTTAACTATGGAGTTTGAGTTCGGGACCAACTGGGCATATTACTCGCATTATGTAGGTGATGTGTTTGGTGCGCCACTGGCTATCGAAGGATTGATGGCGTTTTTCCTGGAATCTACCTTTATAGGAATGTTTTTTCTAGGGTGGGAGCGCTTATCAAAACGTCAGCACCTTATGGTTACTTTTCTGACGGCTATAGGTACCAATTTGTCAGCTTTATGGATACTGGTTGCGAATGGATGGATGCAAAATCCGGTCGGCTCAGAGTTTAATTATCAAACCATGCGTATGGAGATGACCAGCTTCGCGGATGTTGTATTTAATCCGGTTGCACAGGTTAAATTTATTCATACTGCAAGTGCCGGTTATGTAGCCGGGTCAATGTTTGTACTGGGTATCTCTTCATACTATCTGTTGAAAGGGCGTGATATTGCTTTTGCGTCAAGATCCTTTGCTATAGCTGCAGGCTTTGGTCTGGCTTCTATCTGCTCGGTTATTGTACTGGGTGATGAGTCTGGTTATGAACTGGGTGATGTGCAAAAAGTTAAACTGGCTGCGATAGAGTCTGAGTGGGAAACTCATGCAGCGCCGGCAGGTTTTACTCTATTCGGTTTGCCTGATCAGGAAAACCAGAAAACCCATGCTGAAGTAAAAATTCCATGGGTGATGGGTTTGATCGCAACACGTTCTGTCGACAAAGAAATCACTGGCCTTAAAGATATTATCAAGATCAATGAAGGTAGAGTTCGTCGTGGGAAAATTGCCTATGAATATTTGATTAAATTACGTAATGGTGATGAAACTGAGGAAAACAAAGCAGCCTTTGAAGAGTATAAAGCTGATCTTGGTTACGGGTTGTTACTTAAGGCTTATACACCGAATGTGGTTGATGCGACTGAAGAGCAGATCAAGTTAGCGGCTAAATCAACAATACCTGAAGTTGCTCCATTATTCTGGACCTTCCGTATTATGGTGGCCACAGGATTCGCCATGTTGCTGATCTTTGCGCTGTCTTTTTACTATTGTGCTAAGCGTGTTATTTTGCAAAAACGCTGGTTATTAAAAATAGCTCTGTACAGTATTCCATTACCCTGGATTGCAATCGAAACCGGCTGGTTTGTCGCTGAATTTGGTCGTCAACCCTGGGCAATTGGTGAGGTGCTACCCACATTTTTAGCAACTTCCAGCCTGGAAGCAACTGATTTGATGATTAGTATCGCCGGCTTTGTCACCTTTTATACATTCCTGTTAGTAATAGAGATGTGGCTGATGTTCCACTTTTCCAGAAAGGGCCCGAGCTCGTTAGGGACTGGGCGCTACCATCTTGAAAAAGCAAGTTCTCTCAATGCTGCTCAACCATCTCAAGCCTAAGGAGGTAATGTCATGATTTTTGATTACGAAATTTTAAAAATGATCTGGTGGTTATTTGTTGGTGTCTTATTGATTGGTTTTGCAATCACCGATGGCATGGATATGGGGGTAGGTAATCTATTGCCTTTTGTTGGTAAAACTGATGATGAACGTCGTGTCATGATCAATACCGTTGGTCCACACTGGGACGGTAATCAGGTTTGGCTGATTACTGCTGGAGGTGCAATTTTTGCAGCATGGCCTGCGGTATATGCGGCGGCATTCTCAGGATTTTACTTCGCCATGCTGCTGGTGTTGTTCGCTTTGTTCTTTCGCCCGGTAGGATTTGATTACCGCAGTAAGCTCGGTGATGAGCGCTGGCGTAAAGCCTGGGATTGGGGGCTGTTTGCTGGTGGTGCTGTACCTTCCTTAGTTTTCGGTGTTGCATTTGGTAATCTTATTCTGGGTGTTCCATTTCATCTGGATGAATTGCTTCGCCCCTTCTATACAGGTTCCTTTTGGGCCTTGCTAAACCCATTTGCTCTGATTGCAGGAGTATTGAGTTTTTCTTTACTCACCATGCATGGTGGCATGTGGATTCAGATGCGTACCAGTGGTGAGATCTCTGAGCGTATAAAAACCTGGATTACCTATACTGGAATGGTAGCTATTATTGCTTTTGCTGCAGCTGGCGTCTGGTTGGTGATGGGGATTGATGGTTATAAGGTCATTTCGCAACCTGCGTTAGATGCCTTACCCAACCCTCTGGCGAAAACCGTAGAAATTTCCAGTGGTGCCTGGTTGAGTAACTATAAAACATACCCAGTCACTATGGCTTTTCCACTATTAGGTTTTCTAGGCATGCTGGGTACGATTCTCATGTCACGTAGCGATCGACCTGGGCTTGGCTTTTTTAGCAGTTCACTGGGTATTACCGGTGTCATCATGACTGCCGGGGTTTCACTGTTTCCTTTTATTATGCCCTCCAGCACGCATCCGAACCATAGCTTTACGATCTGGGATGCCAGTTCCAGTCAATTGACGTTGACCGTGATGTTCTGGGCTACGGTGATTTTTCTACCTATCGTTTTGAGTTATACGATGTGGAATTATTACAAGATGTGGGGACGTTTATCCGTCGATGAAATGAATGACCGTTTCTCAGCCTATTAAGGGGCCTCTGACTCATTCAGAGCTTCAGTAATTTAACCTGGAGAAGTTTACAAAGCTTCTCCATCTTTAAAGGAGATTATTTATGTGGTACTTCACCTGGATATTGGGCGTCATGCTGGCGCTGTCTTTCGGCATCATCAATGTGATGTGGTATGAATCTGAGCATTGCCTGGATAATGAAGATCCTGATTAGGGCCTGTTAATACGTGATAACAGACCCTAACTTGTTATCGTAATAAAACCCGGGTTTATCTCGGGTTTTATTAGAAAGAGTGGTTTTTTTAATGTTTAACTACCTAAATCTGGAGATAAACGTAGGTTAGTTAATGTATATAAACAAACGAAAACAGATTTTGCTTATAAAATCCTCCGTCGTTCAGTTAAGGATATAAACGACGCTAAGGGCACATGAAGTTTTAGCTGCTTTCTCTATCGCCACGTCAAAGATTCGAATTTAGTGTACTTTTTTTAATTTTCGCTAGTAGTCTTGATAAAAAATGATTCTTCGCTGGCTTTTCATAAATAGTTACATAGTTAAGTACGCAAAAAAAACACCTTTTCCCTCTAATTATTTGGGATCACAGGTATTGGTTCTCCTACCTTCCTGGTGTAAATGTTTAATAGTAATCATTACAACTATGCCTGGATAATAATAAATAGGAGATGTTCAGCTCTGCACTATTGATGGGCTTAACCTCATTGAAAAATAGGAATAAGTATGAAATTAATTATCAGGGAAACCTGTTATGTCCTTTTAGGTCTGCTGCTTTATGCCACGGCACAGGCTTCAACATCAACGCATAATACAGATGACAATATCCCGCAGGCTGCAGAAGTAGCCCCGACTCACCCGCAACATGTATCCAATACAACTGCTGACCATAGTAAGTTCGAACAATTAAAAGGACCTTTTGAGAATGGGCCGGAAGTCACCAAAGCCTGCCTGGAGTGTCATACAGAGGCCGGGCATCAGTTTATGCAGAATGTTCACTGGAAATGGGAATATACCAATCCAAGAACCGGGCAGAAACTGGGCAAAAAAAATGTTATCAATAACTTCTGTACCAATGCTCGCGGCAATGAAGGCATGTGTGCACAGTGCCATGCAGGATATGGATGGAAAGATGAAAACTTTGATTTTACCAATCAGGAAAATATCGATTGCGTAGCCTGTCATGATCAGACCGGTAGCTATTATAAAACACCTACAACAACTGGTAATGCAGCCTGTTCAATTATGTTTGAGGGATTAGAAGAAATTAAGTGGAGCAAGGTTGCTCAAAGTGTTGGACTACCTAATAGAGAAAACTGTGGCAGCTGCCATTTTTATGGTGGTGGTGGCGATGGTGTTAAACATGGAGATCTGGACTCATCATTAATTCATCCGGATAAAGCGCTGGATGTACATATGGATGAAAATGGGTTGAATTTTGCCTGTACTGAATGTCATATCACCAAAAAGCATATCTGGGCCGGTAGTCGCTATGATGTCATTGCTAAGGATACAGAAGGTACTGGTAAACCCGGTATGAGACGCGATGTGGCAACCTGTGAGTCCTGCCATAGTGATGACCCACATAATAAAAGTGAACTGACAGGCATTAAGCTGAATCATCATGTACAGAAGATAGCCTGCCAAACCTGTCACATCCCCACCATAGCGCGTGGTGGTGTCGCAACTAAGACTGACTGGGACTGGAGTACGGCAGGTAAGTTAAAAGATGGTGTGGGCTACAATGAAGAGAACTATACCCAGGGTAATGGTGAGCATCGACATACCTATAAGTCGATTAAAGGAAATTTTATCTACGGCGAAAATTATGTGCCAGAGTACTACTGGTTTAATGGAGAAATGACTTATACGTTAGCTGATACAAAATTTGATCCAGCCACTGCTCCGATAGATATCAACCGTATAGGCGGCAGTGAAGGCGGTGATAATTCAAGAATCTGGCCATTCAAGGTAATGAGAACAAACCAGCCCTACGATAAAGGTAATAACACGCTGGTGTATATGCATTTATGGGGCAATGATGATACCTCATTCTGGGGTAATTTTGATTTCTCAAAAGCCATAGAAAAAGGAATGGAGAAAAATGGTCGGCCTTATAGTGGTGAGTACGGATTTATAAAAACTCAATCTTTCTGGCCAATTACCCATATGGTTGCACCAAAAGAAGATGTAGTGAGATGTGGTAGCTGTCATTCCAGGGATAGCCGCTTAAAAGGTGTAAAAGGCGTTTATCTACCTGCAAGAGATAGTAGTTCAATACTTGATACTATTGGTGTATTTGCGATTCTGCTTAGTATTATCGCCATCGTTGGCCATGCTTTGATACGTAAACTAATTAATAGGGGAAATAATAATGGCTAAGCACAAAGTACTTATATTTACTCGCTTCGAACGGTTTTGGCATTGGGCTCAAATGTCATTAATTATGACTTTGCTATTCACTGGTTTTGGTATTCATGGCTTTCATGACTTGATGAGTTTTTACTCAGAAGTTAAATGGCATACCTATGGCGCGTTAGCACTTCTAGTGTTATGGGCGTTTGCCATATTCTGGCTGTTTACGACAGGAGCATGGCGCCATTATTTACCGACTAAGGATGGGCTTTGGAGTGTTATCAGATTTTATAGCTTTGGTGTTTTTAAAGGCGAACATCATCCCTATCGAAAATTATATCTGCGAAAGCACAATCCGTTGCAAGCACTGGCTTATCTAATCCTGAAAGTATTGATTTTTCCAGCGATCTGGATTTCGGGAATCGCCTACCTGTTGTATGGATTCTGGGCACCAGTCTTTCCTGATCTCTCATTATCGATAGTGGCAGTAATTCACACAACCGCGGCTTTTGCAATTGTGCTTTTCGTTCTGGTACATATCTATATGTTGACCTTAGGTCATTCTATAAAAGAACATGTTATGCCAATGATCAGTGGTTTTGATGATGTTGATTTAAGTCCTGAAGAAGAAGCTTATCTAAAACAAGATGAGCCCGGCAATATTCAATGATTGATTTGGCGTAGTTTCATGAGTGAGCCTGTGCATTCTGTTGAGTTTTTGAAGGCTCAAAAAAAACAACAAGGAGGCTTACTTCATTACGCTATCGCATTAGGCAGCCTGGGCGGTTTACTTATTATCGCTCAGGCCTGGTGTCTGGCGCATATTATCAATGCTGTAGTGTTTGACCAGCAATCAATGGATGATGTAAAGGTATGGCTTGCCGGTATACTCGCTATCATTCTCGTCAGGGTGATAGTGAGTTACTTTACTGAACGAGTTGCATTTCTTGCTAGCGCAAGTATCAAACAACATATTCGTGAGCGTCTGCTTAAAAAAATTCAGCAGCTTGGCCCCGCTTACTTAGCCGGAGAACGTAGCGGGGAAATCAGTACTACCTTAACTGAAGGGGTAGAAGCTCTGGAAAATTATTACGCGCGTTACCTGCCTGCCATGTCGTTGGCATTGTGGATTCCTCTGTCAATTGTTGCATTTATTTTCCCGATAGACTGGAAGTCTGGGCTTGTTATGTTTCTGACAGCACCTTTAATCCCCTTTTTTATGATATTGATTGGAAAGGGAGCGGAAAAGTTAAATCAGCAGCAATGGAAGCAACTAGCTCGCCTTGGTGGTCACTTTCTGGATACTATCCAGGGCTTGTCGACCTTGAAACTATTTAATGCCAGTAAACGTGAAGCTCAGGTCGTTGAGCGTATTTCCGAAGACTATTGGGAAGCGACTATGAAAGTATTACGGGTGGCATTTCTATCTTCTCTAGCGCTGGAGTTTTTTGCCACGGTTTCTATAGCCATTGTAGCTGTATTGATTGGTTTTCGTTTGTTATTCGGTGAAATGGGCTTTGAATCCGGTTTCTTTATTTTGCTACTGGCACCAGAATTTTATCTACCGTTGCGTTCTCTCGGCACTCATTATCATGGTCGCATGGAGGCTATTGCGAGTAGTGAGCGGATTATAGAAATTCTGCAAACCTCGGTCGTAGATTCTGCTAAGAGAACCCTTGAGCTGCAAGGAAAATCGATCGCTATCAGTCTTCGTGATGTTAGTTTTAATTACGCTGAAAGACCTGCACTTAATGGCATAAGTTTTGATATACCTGCTGGTGAGCATGTGGCACTGGTGGGGCCATCAGGCAGTGGAAAATCTACCTTAGTCAATCTGCTACTTGGCTTTTTGCAGCTAGAGCAGGGGAAGATTCTGGTCAATCAGCACAATCTGAGTCAGGTTAAACTGGAGTCCTGGCGTAAAAACATTGCCTGGATACCGCAACGCCCGCGCATGTTTTACGGATCAGTGCTGGATAATATGACCCTCGGGTTGAATGATGTCGATGAGTCCGCAGTACTAGATGCCCTTGATCAATCCTATGCGCGCGAATTTGTAGAAAAGCTGCCCGCTGGATTAGACACCCTCATTGGTGATGGCGGGCAGGGTTTATCTGGAGGTCAGCTACAACGCCTGGCGCTTGCCAGGGCATTTTTGCGCCAACCCAGATTGCTGATACTTGACGAAGCTACGGCACACCTGGATAAGCATAGCGAGTTTATTATACAACAGGCATTGCAGCATTTTGCAAAAGGTCGCACAGTAATTTCTATTGCACATCGCTTGAATACCATCCAACAGGCTGATCGAATTATTGTATTAGACCAGGGGCAGGTTGTTCAGCAGGGGACGCATACACAATTAAATTCACAGGCAGGGCTGTATCAGCAACTGGTAACAGCCTACGGTGTTCTGTGATGAGAATTATGTGGCGGTTAATAAAATTATATAAGCCCTATACTGCCTGGGTTTTATTGGGGATTCTCCTGTCCACTGTAACGCTGTTAGCGAATATATCACTGATGGCCGTTTCGGGCTGGTTTATAGCCTCCATGGCTCTTGCTGGAGTAGCTGGTGTTTCTATGAATTATTACAGTCCAGCAGCAATCATTCGTGGAGCTGCGATTTTACGTACCGCAGGGCGCTATGCAGAAAGGCTGGTCACTCATGAGGCAACCTTTAGGTTTTTATCGGGCCTGCGAGTCTGGTTTTACACCCGTTTAGAACCACTAGTTCCTTCTGCGTTAGATGATGTTCGTAGCGGAGACCTGCTAAGCACGATTCGATCAGATATCGATACCTTGAGTAACCTGTATATAAGGGTCATAGTGCCGGTATCTGTTGCAATAATTGGGGTGCTAGTAACCAGTTGGGTGATGAGTCGATATGATCTCACGCTGGGCCTGCTATTACTTTTACTGTTAATAATCTCTGGTCTGCTATTACCTTTTATTATCGCCAAATCAGGAAAAAAATCGGGACAGTCTATAGTCGAACAAAGCGCCTTATTAGATACTCAAATTGTCGATGCAGTACAGGGTATGGCTGAATTGACTGTGTTTGGTGCGCTTGAACAAAGCTATGCTCAGGTAACTGAAACCAGTCAGCGCAGTATCGATGCACAGAAAAAAATGGGTTATGTATCAGGTTTGGCGCAGTCCGGCTTATTATTAATGATGAATCTGGCGCAATGGTTAGTGCTGCTGCTCGCGATTCCATTAACGCTTAATGCTCAGATAAGCGGTGCTGAACTTGCGATGCTGGTATTATTTACCCTTGCGGCTTTTGAATCTGTCATGCCGTTACCTGAGGCATTCCGTCTAATGGGCCAAATTCAGACCGCAGCTAAGCGCTTATTCTCGGTGATTGATCGGGTTGCTCCCGTGTTAGAGCCAGCTTGCGACGCACAAGCTCCTGATCACTTTGACATACAGTTTAATCATGTGTTTTTTCGATATCATGAAAATGCTACGCTGGTTTTATCGGATGTTAATCTTCAGCTGTTATCAGGAAAAAAACTGGCCATTGCCGGACCCACGGGATCTGGAAAAAGCAGCCTGATTCAACTATTACTGCGTTATCGTGAACCTCAGTCAGGTAAGATATCTTTTGGCGGAAGGTCAATAACAGATTACCGTAGTGAACAATTGCATGAATGGATTGCTGTGGTGCCTCAGCAGGTACATCTATTCAATACCACAATTCGTAATAACCTGTTACTTGCTAAACCCGATACGACTGAGGATGAAATAAACAGGGTCTGTAGCCTGGCTCAGCTTGATGATTTTATTCAACAACAACCCGATGGACTGGATACCTGGGTAGGTGAAACAGGCGTTAAGGTTTCAGGTGGTCAGGCGAGACGTATCGCCATTGCACGCGCTCTGCTTAGGGATTTTGAGTGCCTGGTCCTTGATGAACCTGGCGAAGGCCTGGACAGTAAAACTGAATCAGCACTTATTTCAGGGTTAATTAAACAGCTAAAAGGAAAATCTCTACTGCTTATTACCCATACTCAATCCGGTCTCGACTTGATGGATGAAGTCATTGAATTTAAAGCTACGGGATAACTGTCTGCTTAAATCCTGGCATGATTTAGGGAACCTCTGATTAATTCAGCGCTTACTTAGAATAAATCATGCCAACGTTGCGTCTTCCATCTAATAGCGTATTCTGTTTGATCTGGAAATTGCCTGTTTTTTATCAAATGATGAATGCTCTCTATATCGGTATATGCAATGAAAATGATTAAATTTCTATCCATATTGTGGGTATGTGGTTTTGTGTCGGTGGTTTCAGCGACTGAGCAACATTCTGGGGCCTTTCTTGGAGCCAAAACATCTGAGAAACCATCCTGGTTCAAGGAAAGTTTTCTTGAGTTCGAAGAAGATGTCGCCGAGGCAACTGAACAGGGTAGGCGCGTGATGCTGTATTTTCATCAGAATGGCTGCCCCTATTGTGCCCGTCTGGTGGAAGAAAACTTTACTGATCCAGAAATAAAGACCTATGTCCAACAGCACTTCGATGGTATTAGCATCAATATGTGGGGGGATCGTGAAGTGGTTTCGGTTGGTGGAAAATCATTCACTGAAAAAACGCTGTCAGCTGCTCTCAAGGTTCAATTTACGCCGACTCTATTGTTTCTTAACGAGAAAGGTAAGGTTATCCTGCGCTTAAATGGCTATCAATCACCGGAGAAACTCAGACAAGCCCTCAGTTATGTCGCAGACAAACAGGAAAGCCTGCAGAGTTTTACACAATATATGCTGAAAGGAAGCGCTAATAGTGATCAACAATTGATTAAGGATGATTTCTTCCTCGAAGAAGTGGATTTGCCGGCAATCATAAAACGATCTAATAAACCGCTTGCACTCTATTTTGAGGCTACTGGCTGTGAAGATTGTAAAAACCTGCACGAAAGAGTGTTAACTGATAAACCAACCAGGGCTCTAGTTGAGAAAATGGATGATGTATTGCTGGATGTTAATTCTTCAACTCAGATCATCACAGTGGATGGCCAGAAAATGTCACAAAGGGAATATGCAGAGCAATTAAAGATTAATTACACCCCGTCGATTGTATTATTTGATGATCAGGGTGTAGAGGTGCACCGAATGGAAGGTTTTTTTAAAACTTTCCATTTTCAGTCATCGCTAGCCTATGTACTGGATGGCGGTTACAACCGGCAGCCCAGTTTTCAACGCTATATTTCAGAGCGAGCCGAGAAAATACGTGAGCTAGGGTTCGATGTGGATATCTGGGGTTATCAATCGATGCACCCAGTAGGTATTGAAATTTCACAATGAGACAGGAGTCTCAAAAAGTGAACTGAGGTATCCTATACTCAATATCACCTCCTGTTATTATTGCTTATTCAACCCCATTTTTATGGGGTTTTTTTTGTGTCGGTATTAGGGCCTGTTAACACGTGTTGTTTGACACTGCTGGAGACCATTTTTCCTTCCAGCAAGGCAGAAGGAGTGCTGTGTAGTTATTCTACATAAGCGACTTATGTCCATGGAAGGACTGTATTTCGACAATGCAGGACGCCTATATGGACATAGGTGGTAGGGCGAAGCACGACTCGAGGGAGGAGGTAGAGCGAAGCAGGATGCCAGAGCCGAGGATGCCAGAGCCGAGCCATTGTCGTGTTAACAGGCCCTGGTAAATAACGGTATTCACTCAGGTAGTACACAATGTTTACTTTGTGTTTCGTGAAACAAACAGCATAAAAAGGCAGTTGATAGATTATATTATGTATCAATAAGAGCATAGGGTTTGCTCTATTGTGTAAGCCAGCTACAATCAACTAGTTATTTTCAATAACAATAACAATAAAAATACTTTATTAGCAAAGTAGAAGTAGATGATTAATTTAGAAGTAAAGCCCCACTTATCAATGGTACAGGTGACTGCTCAGGGTCTAGCTGCGGCTGAATCAATAGTGTCATCCATCAGTCATATCAATGTCGAGATCAATATTTCTACGCATGGCATGATTGGGTTTGATGATATCCATCAGTTATTTGACCCACCCGAACCTGAAGTGATCGCAATAAGTCAGCGTTTACAGGGAGCTATGCATGGTCACGTACTATTTATGCTGAACCATAATACCGGCATGCAATTGATGCGCGGATTATTGAATGAAAATGCACGCCTGCGTGAACTCACTGAGATGGAGGAAGAAGCACTATTAGAGTTCGGTAATATCATCATCAATAGTTGTCTCAGTAGCTATTTGACGTTAAATCAGGGCAAATTTATCAGCTATTTGCCAAGATTTGAGCGGGATCACTATGCTCAAATCATGAATGAATATCGGCCTGAAATATTCGATGGAGAGTTGTTCTATACTCAGATACTTTGCAGTTTAAAAGATGAAAATTTTATGGCTTGTCTGTTATGGACGAACAATCGGTAATAATATGTGTTATTCAGCAGCCAGGCTGCATTTTTTTATTGAAGTAGTGCTATGACCCATAATATTCAGCCAGCCGATACCGCACATCAGTTCGATCCTGATATCTACGATTCAATCAATAACGGGTTTATGGTGCTGAATCATAAGCGTGAAATAATTGTCTGGAATCTCTGGTTAATTAATTTTAGCTTTCGTTCAAGAGAAGAGGTTTTGGGTAAAGTGTTTGATGAGGCATTTCCAGTCATTCATCAGCGTTTAAATCAAGCTATCGAAGATTCCCTGAGTCATGCTCTGAGTTCCATCATTTCAGCGCGCTTTCACCATGCGACCTTACCGCTCTATAGTAGTCGGCAAAATCGAGATCGCAATAGCCGTATTCAGCAATCAATCACAGTTAAGCCTTTATCCAGCCAGCATGGTGCATGTTGTCTGATCCAGGTCAGGGATGTGTCGCGTGGAAATATGCATGAACTATCGTTACAACAGACTACCCTTGAGCTGGAAACTCTGGCCAATCGTGCGCGTGAGCAGGAATCACAATTACAGACAATACTGAATAATACTCTGGATGCGATTATTATCCTGAATCGGCTGGGCAGGATTAGTGGGTTCTATAAATCGGCTCAAACTATGTTCGGCTATTCCGAATATGAATTGTTAGGAAAACCCCTGTCGATATTATTCCCCTCGCCCTATAACCGCCGTTTCAATGTGATCATGGATAGTGTTAATCCGGGTAAACCACTGAATTTCCTGGAGCAGGTTAAATCATTGAAGTCCAGTGGAGAAATATTTTATTCAGAAGTCGCGGTAAATACCATTTTTGAAGATGAGGATATGCAGTTTATTGTCACCATCAAGGATATAACCGAGCGACAACTGGCTCAGGAAGCGCTTTACCGTGAGAAAGAACAGGCGCAGGTGACCTTAAGTAGTATCGCAGATGGCGTAATTACCACCGATATCATCGGGCAGATCAACTTTCTAAATCCGGCAGCCTTAAAACTCACAGGCTATAAATATGAAGCATTGATCAATCAACGCCTGGACAGAGTTATTACGATTCAATCAGATCGTTCTCAACTACCGGTTTACGAGTGCATCAATAGTGGAATGCAGGTGGATTCGGTCTCGGGAGATATCCTTATCGCCAAAAATGGGGATCAGATTGTCATCCATCAGGTGGCCACCCCAATTCATAACCAGGTTGGCGATATCATTGGTGCCGTCATGATCTTTCGTGATGTAAGTAAATCACATCGCCTTGCCAGTCGACTTTCCTGGCAGGCTAGTCATGATGAGCTTACGCAACTCATCAATCGACGGGAGTTTGAGCGTCGACTGGAAGCAACCATCAATTCATCCAGACAGGATAGCACGGAGCACTGTATCTGCTTCATGGATCTGGATAAATTCAAGGTAGTGAATGATACCTGTGGGCATGTCGCAGGGGACGAACTATTACGCCAGTTATCGGATATCTTTAAGTCCTATATTCGTGATGATGACATGCTGGCACGGTTGGGCGGGGATGAATTTGCGGTAGTATTAAAAAAATGCAAAATTGGCCCCGCTGTTAAAATTGCCGAAGATATTCGTACCGCCGTGGAAGACTTTCGTTTCGGCTGGGGTGGACAATCGTTTCAGGTCGGTGTGAGTATTGGACTGGTGGTGATCGATAAAAATAGCCCAGATGCAGAGGAAGTCTTTAAAGAAGCTGATTCAGCCTGTTATGCAGCCAAGGAAGCCGGGCGCAACCGGGTTCATCTGTATAGTCAGGATGATCAGAAAATATCCCAACGACGCGGTGAAGCGCAGTGGATGGTTCGTATCCAGAATGCACTTGAAAATGATCGCTTTGAACTCAATTACCAGCCTATTATTCCTTTGAATGATGGGGACGAACATATTCATTATGAAATCCTGCTGCGCATGATAGGGGACAATGGCGAATTAATACCTCCTGGAGCCTTTATTCCATCTGCCGAACGCTATCAGTTAATGGCTGGTATTGATCGTTGGGTTATCGAAAACCTATTCAACTGGATGGATAATTGCTGGGATTATAATTCGAGTGATATCTTCGCTATCAATCTCTCAGGGCAGTCGTTAGCTGATGAAAATCTGTTATATCGAATCAGGAAGTTATTCAGTGAATACGCCGTACCTCCAGGCAGAATCTGTTTTGAAATCACTGAAACATCCGCCATTAGTAATCTTTCCAAGGCTCAGGTTTTTATGGATGAACTAAAGCAGCTAGGTTGCCTGTTTGCACTGGATGATTTTGGTAGTGGCCTGAGCTCTTTCGCCTACCTGAAATCACTTGATGTGGACTATCTGAAAATCGACGGCGCTTTTGTGAAAGATATGGCAGAGGATCCTATTGATAGGGCTATGGTTGAGTCAATCCATAACATTGGTAACGTTTTAAAACTGAAAACGATAGCTGAATTTGTAGAAAATGATGAAATTCTTAAAGCGCTGAAACAGGTCGGTGTGGATTTTGCTCAAGGCTATGGTATCGCCCGTCCTCGTCCCTTACCCCGAGGTGGAGAACAGTTATTTTGCAAAAATGACTAGGGCCTGTTAACAGGCTCTAGGCTCGGGCCAGAGAGTGTCTAGATGGGGTATCTTCGCTGGTATTCCCGTTGCTTGAATAAGTCATTGAGCTGCTATCATGCTGGTGACCTGATAACAGTCGTATCGACTGACGTACTCGTTGCTGATTCTTTTTTACCAGTAAATCATTGATCAATAGAGAATTTTGTAAGTTTTTCAATTGCTGTTTCAATTCTTTATGAAGCTCGGTCAGTTGCGCTTGCTGGCAACTATTGACACAGTCATCCAGACCTTCAGCTGATGCGCTAAAGCCATAATCGGCAACAATTTCCTGTTGTTTAAGCTGTATTTGCTCGATGCTGTTAATATCTAGCCCATTTCCGCCTAATAATAGATCAAGTTTATCCTTGTCGTTTTGGGTAATTGCCTGTTTTATTTCTTCCAGATAAGTAGTGATATCTTTTATCTGTTCAAGCTGCTGTTGCAGCAAGGGGAGGAGTAAACGGGCGCATTGGGTAGATTGATGCGGTTGCATAATTAGGCTCAGGGTAGCAATTGTTCGATTTCAGAGAATTTTTTGGCAATCATTTCTGCATTGGGTTTGTATTCACCGTTTGCGATTGCTGATTTAATAGACTCAATTCTATTACTATCCACCTCAGGCAGGTTTTGCATTTGCTTTAAAACCTGGTCTGAGGATAATTCGACAACAGCCGATGCCGATGCGCTTGCAGCACTCTTAGAGTCACCTGCAGCAGGGCTTTTGGCTTTGTTCTCAACCGGCTGGTTTGAGACCTTAAGGCGGTTATTGGTGTTAATTGCATCAGTCATTGGAATCTCCAATTTGTTTCTACCCGCACGTTATATCGGCAAGGTTTCAATAAAGTTTAATGTTTTTTTAAAGTTTTTTTCATCATGCTCATAAGCTGACTTTTACCTGACCATTCGCTGAAACAATACCTTGAATAATCTTGTTAGAGCCTGTGTTTCTTACCTTGATCAATTGTCCTTCACTGGCAGCGCTTAATGCTTCACCGCTCGATTTCACCTCTAATCCATTAAAATTCAACACAATAGTCACTTTCTGCCCCGATTTTATCAGCTTTCTGGGAGCCAGATTCGATGGATTTAAAACAATGTTTGCGGACAGATTATTTTTTGCCTGCAGGTTTTTCAGGTCTTCTATGTGGCGAAAGTATCCACGATTGAGGGTGCTGATATTGGTTTTTTTTAACTTTACATCAGTCGAGCTCAATGACTGTCCTCTGACTAGCGGAATTCGGCTAACGAGTACATCGTCATACACATCAACCCTGGCAGGGAGATGGATATTCCAACTGGTGGGGTGGGTACAACGAATATCGAGAGAAATGTTCCCGCTTATTTTATCCTGGCGAGTAAAGTCGATCTTTAAATCGGACTGGCAGGCCTTTAGTTTCAGCCTGGGATCCAGTCTGGATAATTTAACCTGTACAGGATAAGGAGTTTGGTAGGGGTAACTGGTCAGGAATGATTCGGCCTGTAACTGGATCGAGGTCAGGCTTTGCCGCTGTGCAGCGGCACTTTGCCATGCAAGGCTTAAAAAAAGTGCTGAAATTAAAATCCCGATTAAGTTATTTCTGTTCATTCAACTATACTTGATTTATCTGGTTGTTATGACTCGGTATGTGGCTAACTACGGTTAAGGCGTCATAATTTTGACTCAAATGAATATAAAAACTGTTAAATGCTGCTTTAAACATGCTTTATTAACCGATATTTCTAATATGTAATAAATAAAGCAAGTTTAATGCCGCTTAAAGTTTTTCTATCCTGAGTCGACAAAACAATTGGCATGTATAACTTAAAGAGGAAATTAAATGTCCGGTGTAATGGCGAGTGTTGATCAGCGTACGCAGCTGGCAGGTCGAAATCGACTGGAATTACTGATGTTCCGTCTTAACGGACAGCAGTTATATGGCATTAATGTTTTCAAGGTGCGAGAAGTTCTACAGTGCCCTAAGCTATCGAACGTACCCCAGTCACATCCAGTTATTCGCGGGATTTCTAACATCCGTGGTCAAACCATCAGTATTATGGATCTCAGTCTCGCTATAGGTGGGCCTCCAATCACTGATATCGATAATGCATTTGTCATCATCTCCGAATATAACCGAAGCGTACAGGGGTTTCTGGTGCGCGAGGTGGATCGAATAGTCAACCTGAACTGGAAAGATATGCTACCACCGCCTTCTGGAACAGCAGGGGCCAGCTATTTGACGGCGGTTACCTATATCAATGAAAAAATGGTTGAAGTTATTGATGTGGAAAGGGTTCTAGCCGAGGTTATAGGTGCAAAAGAGCATGTTACCGAAGGATTTCTGGATGGGTTTGATACCGAAACAGAAATGGAGCATGATTTGATACTGGTGTCTGATGACTCATTGGTTGCACGTAAACAGGTGTGTAAAACCATAGAAGACGATATCAAAATGAAAACCATAACTACCAAGGATGGCAAGGAGGCACTGGAGTTACTCAAGTCCTGGGCGAATGATGATGATCCTCAGCTTAAGCGACTAGCGATGGTAATATCGGATATAGAAATGCCGGAAATGGATGGCTATACCTTTACTACCGAGGTGCGTTCTGATCCGCGGCTGAAGCATCTTTATATTATTCTGCACACATCAATGAGTGGGGTTTTTAATCAAACCATGGTTGATCGTGTAGGAGCAAATAAATTTATCGCGAAATTTGAACCTGATCTATTGGCCGAAGCAGTCGTTGAAGCATTGGATGTAATTAGATCTAAGTAGTGCCAAGGCGGCAATGTGACTCCTTCAAACATTGCCGCCTTGCCGCAAAAGACACTTTCCCTTTTTCTTTGCATTCCATAAGTTATTGAAATTTAAATAAAATATTTGATTGGCAGCTTCCCTGCATATTCATCTGTAACTAAAACCGGGTGAATACCATGTCACTAATTGAAAGAGCTTTCTCCATCCACGATGACGCAATGATGATGCGCTCGCAGCGCTCCAGTATTCTGGCTGCGAATATCGCGAATGCGGATACACCCAACTATAAGGCTCGTGATATGGATTTTCAGCAGATGATGCAACAGTTAGAAAACCCAGATAGCTCAATACAGCTACAAACCACCAATTCACGTCATATGTCTCTGCAGTCATCAGGTCAGCAGGCATATATCAAATATCGTAATCCTTTGAATCCATCACTGGATGGTAACACCGTTGATATGCATGCCGAGCAGGCCCGCTTTTCGCAGAATGCTCTGCAATATCAAACCAGCCTGACTATGCTAAATAGTAAGATCCGTGGTCTACAACTGGCGATTCGAGGTCAATAGTCATGGGATTACTAGCCAACTTCCAGATTTCCGGTAGCGCCATCAGCGCACAATCTATTCGTTTGAATACTACTGCCAGTAATATGGCGAATGCAGAAACTGTTGCCGGATCGGCTGAAGAAGCTTATCACGCACGTGAAACTGTTTTTCAGAGTTATCTATACGATAAATCTCGTACTGGCGAAGCCGGTGTGAAAATGCTGGGTATCGTAGAAAGTAATGCTCCAGTTAGAAACAAATATGATCCAGCTAACCCATTGGCTAATGAACAGGGTTATGTATTCACCAGTAACGTTGATACGGTAGAAGAGATGGTCAATATGCTATCCTCTTCCAGGTCATATCAAAATAACGTTGAAGTGTTGAATACTTCAAAGGAACTGATGATAAGGACCCTGTCATTGGGTAATTAACGAGGCCATAGATTATGTCAACTGTCGATTCCAATAATATTTATACCCAGCTAGGTATTAATAAAGCTGAGACTACCGAAACCAAGTCGAATACTGATTTAGGGCAAACGGAGTTTCTTGAGTTAATGACAGCCCAACTGCGCTTCCAGGACCCCTTATCTCCCATGGAAAATGGTGACTTCCTGGCACAGATGGCTCAATTTGGTACCGTCAGTGGTATTAATGATCTGAACTCGGCTTTTGGAAGTATGAGTGCTGCTTTTCAGGGGAATCAGGCTTTACAGGCATCAACTATGGTTGGGCGCAATGTACTGGTACCTGGCGATAAGGTGCAGATTGCTGCTGAAGGTGACGTACATGCAGCTGTTCAACTAGATCAACCCGTCAGCAAGGCTATTGTTTATGTGACTGATAGCAAGGGTCAGCTGGTGCATCGTATTGATCTTGGGCAGCAGCAGTCCGGTCTTCTTGAGTTTCATTGGGATGGCTTAAATTCTAATGGTGATCGACTCCGTCCCGGTACCTATAAGCTATCAGCTGAGCTAAGGCAGGGCGATCAGGTTTCAGCTGGAGAGGTGTTGACGTCGGTTCAGGTCGAAAGTGTCACACTGGGACAAGCAGGTTCAGATTTAACTTTAACGGTTTCTGGTCTTGGCGATATCAGTATGAGCCAGATCCGGAAAATTATGTAATTACTATTCAGGGGAATTGAAATGTCTTCTTCATCCAATATATCGTTAAGTGGATTACAGGCAGCATCCATTGATTTAAACGTAACCAGTAATAATATTGCCAATGTTGCTACTACCGGGTTCAAGTTTTCTCGCTCTGAATTTGGAGATATCTATGCCATATCACCATTTGGTAACTCACCTACTTCGGTAGGTAATGGTGTGCAAATCGATAATGTCAGTCAGCAATTTACTCAGGGTAATTTTGAATTTACCGATTCCAGTTTAGATATGGCAATAAGCGGGCAGGGCTTCTTTGTGGTCAGTCAAAATCAGGCGGGTACCGATAGAGCTTATTCCAGAGCGGGTGAATTCAGGGTTAATGCTGATGGTTATATTGTCAATAATGAAGGTCGTTACCTTCAGGCGTTTCCGGTAGATGCGACAACGGGCAATGTCACATCGACCAGTTTGAATACCACCTCCGCACTGATCTTACCCCCTTCAACTGGTGCGCCATCAGCGACTAATGAGGTAGAAATTGGCGTGAATCTAGATGCAAGTTCTGTTGGTCTGGATCCGGCTCTGTTTGACCCTTCTACCAGTAACACCTATACAAACTCAACTTCCAGTACCATATTTGACTCGCTTGGTGAGTCGCATGTGCTGACTTATTATTTCATCAAGGATATACCCGGTTCGGCTACCAATCCTCTTCCAGGCGATATAAACCAGTGGCAAGCATTTACCTATCTGGATGGGAATCCAGCGAATATTGATGGGGGTACAGCGATTACTCACCCAGATCCTTCAGCGGTTTTACCAGCAACTACCATCACTCAAAATTCTGTCCAATTTAATTTTAATACCAATGGAACATTAGCCTCTTCCACTCCAGCGAATATAACCACTACCGGTATTCCTCCGCTTAATGGTGCCGCTCCTATAACATTGACGCATGATTTTGCAAATAATTCGACAACCCAGTATGCGTCCAATTTTTCAGTGAGTACATTGAATCCAAATGGTTTCACTACCGGCAGAATTTCAGGTCTGGATATTTCTGAAGATGGTTTGGTGCGTGCAACCTACACCAATGGTATCTCTACACCTATAGGTAAGATTGCACTGGCAGACTTTCCGAATAGTCAGGGGTTGGTAAATGTGGGCGGAACCTCCTGGAGTGAAACTTCTACTTCAGGCGGTGTTATTGCTGGTGAAGCAGGTACTGGGCGTTTTGGTCTCATTCAATCTGGTGCGCTGGAAGCATCAAACGTTGATCTCACACAGCAACTGGTCAACTTGATTACGGCACAGAGAAACTTTCAGGCCAATGCACGTTCCATTGAGACGGCTAATACACTAACCCAAACCATTATCCAGATTCGCTAAGTATTGATTAAGGCAGGGTAAGCACTATGGACCACTTTCTCTACATCGCAATGAATGGCGCATCCAATGCGTTACAGGCTCAGCAGACTAATGCTAATAATCTGGCCAACGTCAACACAGTAGGGTTCAAGGCTGAGATGGATCATTTTCAGTCACAGCCGGTGTATGGTCCTGGTTACGCCAGCCGTGCCTATGCCAGCGATGAAAGGTCAGGGGTTGACTTTAAACAGGGCGCGGTGATGACCACCGGACGTGACCTGGATGTCATGATTAATAATAGTGACGGTTTTTTTACCGTTCAGGCCGCAGATGGCTCTACTGCCTATTCTCGTCGAGGGGATCTACATATTGATCCTTCTGGTCTGGTACTCAATGGTGCAAATCAAATCATGATGGGAGAGGGGGGCCCGGTGACGTTGCCCGATTTTGAAACTTTGGTCATAGGACGCGACGGCACCATCAGTATTCGTGCGGCAGGCCAGGATGCTAATACTCTGGTGGCCGTTGATCGGCTGATGCTGGTGAATCCGCCAAAGCAGAATATCGAGCGCGCAGAGGATGGCTTATTCAGAACCATCGACGGCGTGGATGCCACACCCGATGCGAGCGTCTCTCTCACCAGTGGTGCACTGGAAACCAGTAATGTCAATACGGTCGATGCCATGGTCAATATGATGGAGCAGGCGCGTTTTTATGAAACTCAGGTCAAGCTGATGAATGTTGCCAATGAAAATGATGCCTCTAGCGCGCGTTTAATGCGACTTTCTGGCTAACAGTTTTTATTAAATAGTTTTAACCGATATCGAAAGGTCGGGGTGCTGCATCGGGGCATCGATGGGATACGGGCGTACTCGTCACAAGATGAATATCATCCCGGCCTTTCGTTTTTTATTAATCAACTGATTACATTTGCCTGTTAATCTGTATAGTGCGACCTTTAGGCGACAAATGTCGTTTTTTTATCTACTTTTTCTTTTTTGAGTTGTAGCAGGTTGTGTTTGATATAGATAATGACCGAGCCATTGCCCGTTGGCTAACCCTCTGTGCGGTCCTGATTTTTGCTATGGTAATTCTGGGCGGTGTGACACGCCTGACCGGTTCCGGCCTATCCATGGTGAACTGGCATCCTATTCATGGGGTAGTACCCCCGCTTAATGAGCAGCAGTGGATAGAGGAGTTCAATAACTATCAGCAATCTCCCGAATTCCAGAAAATAAATCGCAGCATGACATTGGCTGGTTTCCAACAGATATTCTATTTCGAATACTCTCACCGCATGTTAGGACGTCTCATAGGCCTGGTATTCCTGCTGCCATTTTTGTATTTCTTTTTTACAAAACGTATCAAACTCGGGCTTGCTCCCAAACTGCTTGTGATGTTTGTACTGGGGGGCTTACAGGGGCTATTGGGCTGGTATATGGTGAAAAGCGGCCTGGTGGATAATCCGCATGTGAGCCAATATCGACTGACCGCTCATCTGATCTCTGCGATTTTGATTTATGGGTTTATCTTATGGACGGCATTCGGGTTAAATAATACCAGTCTCAGGGTTCCACAGGGGCATTCGCTGTACCCCGGGTTTCGCAGGGCCGTGCATTATCTGATGCTACTGCTGGTAACGACCATTATTTCAGGTGGCTTTGTCGCAGGCCTGAAGGCGGGTTTGATTTTCAATACCTTTCCCAAAATGGGAGATGCCTGGGTCCCTGATGGTATATTGGTGCTTAGCCCTGTGTACCTCAATTTTTTTGAGAACATGGTGACCGTACAGTTTGATCATCGAGTGTTAGCATTAACTACTGCTACACTTTGTCTGATTTACTGGCTCAATTCGAAGCGTTATCGATTTGATCGCGTAACCGCGAACAGCTTTAATCTGATTGCTGTAATGGTACTGGTACAGGTCACACTCGGTATCAGTACGCTGTTATTGCATGTACCCGTATGGTTGGCTGCTAGCCATCAGGCGGGAGCTTTATTATTATTTACCGCCCTGTTAAACAATATGCATAAGCTATCGCGCTTATAAGTCTCAATATGCAAACAATAAGCTGGAATGATTTTGAAAAAGTTGAGCTGCGAGTCGGCAGCATTATTGACGTGCAACCCTTCCCTGAAGCCAGAAAGCCTGCATATATACTGCAGGTAGATTTTGGGGAAGACATCGGCATCCGCAAATCTAGCGCCCAGATTACTGATATCTATAGCATAGACGAATTACTGGGAAAGCAGGTGGTCGCTGTGGTTAACTTTCCATCCAAACAAATAGGACCTATTAAATCCCAGTGTCTGGTGACGGGCTTCTATCGTGCAGATGGAGCAGTGGTACTTGCTGTACCCGATCAGGCTGTTCACAATGGCGCAAAGCTGGGATAATCTTGGCGCTTACCATCTATCTAAACCTTAACGAAAAAATATGAGCAACCCATTTCAGGAACAATTCCTTAAAGCTGGTCTGGTGACAGAAAAGCAGGTTAAGCAGGCTAATCAGAAAAAAAAGAATAAGCAGCAGCCTCAACGCAAGAAGAAAGCGCCACCTGTACTGGATGAAGCGACCAT
Source organism: Gammaproteobacteria bacterium (assembly GCA_050295575.1). GTDB lineage: Bacteria > Pseudomonadota > Gammaproteobacteria > JACNJF01. Next base: position 36,369 of record JBNKPX010000013.1, read on the forward strand.
AAAGGCACGCGCAGCCGCACAGGAAAAGGCCGAGCGTGATCGTGAATTGAATCGCAGGAAAATTGAACAGGAGAAGAAAAAGGCAATTTCAATAGAGATTGACCAACTGATCCGAACCAATGCGATTAAGCGAGATAAAGAATGTGAGTTGCCTTACAACTTCGAGCATCGCAACAAGGTAAATAAGCTGTATGTCAATGCAGACATGAAGCAGCAGATTGTGGATGGCCGCCTGGGGATAGCTCGCATTGAAGGGCGCTATGAACTGGTACCCCTGGCTGTCGCGCAAAAAATTCAACAGCGCAATGAAAAGCGCGTTGTTATTCTGCAGCCGGAAGAAAAAACCATTGATGAAAATGATCCCTATGCGGATTATCAGGTGCCTGATGATCTGATTTGGTAGGTATTCATGTAACACCAGGATATTTGATAGGGTAATGTCCAGGCGATGAGACGGTCATTAAAAATTACTATCGCGGTATTAACCCTGTTGGGTATAGGTTTTGTAACTCCAGAGCGCATCAGCATACCGGTTGAAGGCGCCTCAGTGAAGGACTGGAATCCGAAAACATTCTGGTATGAACCCTGGGGTGCTTCTGGCGTGCATAAAGGTATCGATATTTTTGGTGCGCAGGGTACGCCTGTATTGAGTAGCACGGATGGAATCGTGTTGTTTAGTGGACAACTGGAAAAAGGAGGGAAGGTGGTGCTGGTGCTAGGACCGAAATGGCGACTTCATTACTATGCCCATCTTAACGCTATCAATACCTCGATGTTTAGCCTGGTTAAATCCGCTGAAAACATAGCAACTTTGGGCGACAGCGGAAATGCCAAGGGTAAACCACCGCATCTGCATTATTCAATCGTACGCATGATCCCTTTACCATGGATGATAGATAGCTCCACTCAAGGCTATAAGAAGGCATTTTTTATCGACCCGGGAAAATATTTGACGGCAGATAAATAACCACTCTTCAAGCTTTGCATGGTATCTGAGTGAATGTGTTTCGGTCACATCCGAAGGTTGTTATTACTCTAAGTAGCAAATATCAGCAAGAAAGGAAAAGCGTATCACAGCGATACCGATTCTCACATCAGAACCCTGCTGGACATGCTGGGGTATCGGTAATTCCAATGCTTATCTTTGATAAAACCGGCTGTAAGGAAGGCGTCGCCCACCTCGAATCTTATCGACGCAAATGGAATGAAAGCCAGTAGCGATGGTCCGAGCAACCGGTTATCGATTAGCCAGTCGGATTGGTTAAGGAAGCTGTCAGCTATCTACCGACCAAAAAAGACAAATAGGGTAACCGTTAATTTACCCGCAAGGCGTTGGCTTGAGCATCCTATCAGTTTTTTTATCCGTTTTTAAAAACTGTTGATTCCCTATGATTTGGTGCAGAAAAAAAGGGAGCTAAATCTATCGGTAATGCTTCAGCCTGGGGCTTGAAGAGCAGTGTAGGAGAGTATGTAAAATTAAATCATGTAGGGACGGGGGTTTCGATCTATGGTGTTAGCGCGATGAATGGGTACCACTCAATGTTACTAACTTTTAGAACGAGGGGTGGTGCTTCCGAGTTTACTTTACTCGATCAAGGTCCTGCTACTTCTCTTCTTACTGGAAGATCAACCTACCATACTGCTAGTGAATTCGATTCTGTGCTAGGGCCTGTTAATACTAATTTGATTGACACTGCTGGAGACCATTTTTTCTTCCAGCAAGGCAGAAGGAGCGACGTGTAGTCGTTCTACATAAGTGACGGATAACGCCGCTGGAGGAAAAATGGTCCCAGCCCTTCGGGTTGTGGCTAAAAATGTGCCACACGTTGTTGCTCGTCGCTCATTTGGAATGACCAAACTTCGTTCCTCGCGCCTAGTTTGGCACATTTTTAGCCACAACAGAGACAATTAAATTAGTGTTAACAGGCCCTAGAAGAATATGTCAGAGACCGGCATGACAAGCGTACTAAGGGGGGATACGAATACCCTTCAAATATTCAAATTTATCGTCTTTTTCCGAGTATAGGAAAATGAGCATCAAAAATACCCTATGGAATTTTATTGGCGCGCTTGTCTGGCTTGTAGTGTTCTCAGTATTGCAGAGGTTTGGCATTATTAACATCCCGTGGCATATCGAAAAAATGTGGACAGATCAAATCAGTAAGAACTTCGTAAAGATTTTGATGGGGGAGGTCGCGTTTCATGCCAGCCCGGGAGACTACAATTGCGAATACCGGTTCATTTATACAGCACGGTATTATCCCAATGGAGTGGGCAATGACTATGAACGGGTTTCACTAACCGATCTTGTCGATCTAGATTCATGGAAAGAGATTGAAGGTGATGCGGTGTCCACAACCTATTTAGATAAATCTCATAAATTTATTTTATACAATAATTCGGACGGTGTTTATATGGGGGTATTCGATAGATGAACACGACATCGAGGCATCCTCTGCTCAATGTATTCAAAGCGTTGTCATATAGTTTTAAGACTCTGTTTTTTGCTTTGATTCTATTGGCGTTTTTAAAGCTCTCGGTCAATGATGGTGGTTGGGTTAACTATGCAGTTCTATCTGTTGCTTTGATTATTGTTTATTACTTAGGCCCATTTATTTTAAAGATAGCTAGACCTGATAAAACTAATTAGTCATAGTTTCCCTGACGGGTTAACGTATGAGACGCATGGGGTTGAGCTTGCTAGTTCACTCGTGTTCACCCTAACGCACCCTGCTTATTAGTTCTGTCAGTACTTAATCTGGTATTGAGGCTGTTTGTTACTTTCTTGATATAGCCACAGATTTCACGGCAGCAAGTCGGAATAGCCAGCAAGAGCTTCGTCTTCTTCAATAAGGAGTTGATCAAATTCTTTATCTAACAGGCAAACTTCAGGCATCAGCTGGCTTGCCTTAAAAAGGTATACAAGTGTCGGTGCTTTCCTATCACGATTCAGGAAAGTAGTTAGAATTTGGTCTTTAATGCTAAAATCGTGGGCTATCTTCGCGGGTATACTCTCGTGCGCTGTCATTACCCTGTCTGTGTTATCGCGCAACGATATTTTGCATAATCCCTTCTTTGCTAACGCCCTCAGTTCTTCTGCCTGTTGTCTGCTATCAGGTGTGGCTTTCGTTATCATGAAATCAGTAGCCTTGCCTCCAACACGGTACAATTTAACCGTTAAGGCTTTGATCCTGTCTAACAACTCAGAATGATTTCCCGATTTCAGCATGAAGGCATCCATTCCCGCTTGCAGCGATGGAGCCTCGTGAGTAGGCTCGGAGGTCAATGCCATGATTGGAAAATATCTGACTGATTTTCTGATAACCCTGGCCGCTTCGATACCATTCATTTTTGGCATATCGATATCCATCAGGCAGAGGTCGTATTCACCGTTGTGTTCCAGCGCCAGAGTAACTGCTTCTTCTCCGTTCGACGCCAAATCAAACTCGAAATTCCAGGCGTGCATCCGCTGCCGGTGTATGTTCTGAATTAATGGACTGTCCTCGGCGATTAGTATCTTCACTCCTTATCTCCTTTTCCTTAAATGTATGCTCTCATGACTTTTCGACAGAAGAGTCTCACTCTAGAATTTTTCATTCCAGGTATGGGATACGTTAACCTGCACCTGAGGCAGTTTAACAACTATTGGTTAGATATACAATAACTGATAGTTATCACACAAACACTTACTCTTGGTGAATGAATCAGTTGAAAAATGATAAGGTAAGACAAGCGTTTGCTAGCCGATTCCGGCAGGCACTGACCGCGCTCGGATATTCAGTCAGCGATCAAAAAGCAGTACGCGAATTGTTCGGTGTTTCCCCGCAGGCTGTTCGCAAATGGGCCGAAGGATTGTCGATGCCAAACTCTGCTCGTATGCCTGCTGTAGCGGCCGTACTCGGTGTTAGGAGGGCCTGGTTACAGGATGGAGAAGAACCGGTTAAGGTTAGCAGAGCACATGTCGCTGAAACTAAATCCCCTTACAGTTCGGAAGATGTGCTGGATATTTCAGCCGACGAACTGGCCCTTCTCCAGCACTACCGGCGCCTGTCCCCCGAGCAGCGGGACCTGATCCAAAATCTGCTGGCCCAGTTCGTAAAATAGAGGAAGCTCGCCAGGGACTCCAGGCTCATCTTTCTAGCTCAAGCTTGTAGCAGTGGTAACCATCTATCTACATACGGAGACTAGTTGAGCGCAATAAAAAGAAAGTGAGAAAAACTGAGAATATTGGTGCCGAGAGCGATTAGGGCTTAAAGTCCTCTAGCTACTTACAGAGAAAAATTTAATGCAATACGAAGAAAATGATAAAAACTGTGAAATAAGTGGTGCCCAGAAGAGGACTTGAACCTCCACGACCTTACGGCCACTAGCACCTGAAGCTAGCGCGTCTACCAATTCCGCCACCTGGGCAAGGTGAGGACGCGAAATATACATGAGCATATTAAAAAGTCAATAATAGAGTGTGGCTTTTGGTCGATTTCTATATACTTAACACTCATTTTTTATATAAACAGTAAGATATCTTGATTAAAGACCCTTTTAAAGAGCGCGAAGCTCAAAATTATGACCGTCCGGTGGCAAGCCGCGAATACCTCCTCGAAATTATCAATCAACAATCCGTTCCTATCAGCCTTGAGCATATTATCGATATTCTGCAGTACGAAGCCGAAGAAGATATAGAGGGAATCCGTCGACGCTTAAATGCTATGGCGCGTGACGGACAGGTGTTCAAGAATCGTCGCGGTGGTTTCCTCAGTTTTGAACATATGGACCTGGTCAAAGGCTATGTGCAGGCCCATGCCGATGGTTTCGGCTTTCTAACGCCCGAGACTGGCGGCGGTAAGGATGTCTTTATCTCTGCGCGTGAAATGCGCAAATTGATGAATGGCGATAAGGCGGCGGTTAAGATAACCGGTTATGATCCTCGCCGCGAGCGCAACGAAGGTCATGTTGTCGCTGTGTTAGAACGTGCTCACCAATCGGTAGTAGGGCGCTACTATCGCGAAAAAGGTATTCATTTCGTCATTCCTGATGATAAACGCATCAATGAAGATATCCTGCTCAGCCAGGATTACGATCACAATGCGCGCCAGGGCGATATCGTGGTGGCCCGCATCCTCGAGTATCCCGATCAGCATAACCAGCCCATCGGTATGATAGAAACCGTTCTGGGGCAGGAAAATGCACCTGGCATGGAAGTGACCATAGCGGTCAATGCGCATGATATTCCTCATAAGTGGAACGATGAATTGCTGGCAGAAGTGCAGAGCATTCCATCGGAAGTGGAAGAAAAGGATAAACAAGGTCGGCTTGATCTACGCGATAAGCCTTTTGTCACTATCGATGGTGCTGATGCGCGCGATTTTGATGATGCAGTGTATTGTGAAGAATTCAGCGGAGGCTTTCGCTTATTCGTCGCTATCGCCGATGTGTCGCATTACGTCATCAAGGATTCCGCCATTGATAAAGAAGCTGTCATCCGTGGTACTTCGGTGTATTTCCCGGGTGAAGTGATTCCCATGTTGCCGGAGGTTTTGTCTAACGGCCTGTGCTCGCTGAACCCTAAGGTTGACCGTCTGGTGATGGTTTGCGAGATGGAAATAGGCATCACTGGCAATATTAATAGCTATCAATTCCATGAAGGTATTATCCATTCGCATGCACGACTGATCTATGAACAGGTGGATCAATTCCTGTTTAAGGGCGGCGAAGATGCAACCTGCGAGCCTCTCAGGCATGCGCTGCAAAACCTTAATCTGGTTTATAAGGCACTTGCCAAGGCACGCAAGAAGCGTCATGCGATTGAATTCGATACCAAAGAGGTGGTGTTTGAATACAACGAGCAACGCAAAATCGAAAATATACATCCCTACGAACGCAATGAAGCTCATTTGTTGATCGAGGAGTGCATGATTGCGGCCAATATCTCTGCTGCGAAATTTCTGAAGAAACACAAGGTGCCATCGCTGTACCGCATTCACGCGGGGCCTAATCCAGAAAAGGTGCCCGGCATGATCGAGTTCCTCTCGGTTTATGGTGTACGCATGACGGGCCTGGAGCCAACGCCGCAACAATACGCGGATGCACTCGAGCAGATAAAGTCGCTGGAAGAATTCGATATGATTCAAACCGTGATGCTGCGCTCTTTACTGCAGGCCAGTTATAGCCCGGATACCAAAACCGGCCACTTCGGCCTGGCTTTAACCGATTACGCTCACTTCACCTCACCGATTCGACGTTATCCTGATCTACTGGTGCATCGCGGAATTCGCCATATTGCTCAGGGTGGTGACGCCAGCAATTTTGTCTATAAGCCTGATATGATGACCGAACTGGGTGAAAGCTGTTCGCGTTTTGAACGACGAGCTGACCTCGCCACACGCGATGCCTCGGACTGGCTGAAATGTGAGTTCCTGCAAAAACATGTCGGCCAGCAGTATGAAGGTTTGGTCACTACCGTGACCGGCTTTGGTATGTTTGTACAACTCAAGGATTTAATGATCGATGGCCTGGTACACGTCACTTCATTAAAGCGGGATTATTATCAATTTGATGCCGCTCACCATCGACTGGTGGGAGAAAAAACGGGACGTATTTATCAGCTGGGTGATCTGGTAACCGTGCAGGTTGCAAGGGTTGATATGGAAGAGCGAAAGATTGATTTTGATCTGATTTCAAGCTCAACATCAAAGTACAGCAATTCGGAAGATACTGCCGATAGAAAGACCCGGCCCAAAAAACCACGCTCCAGTAAAGACGGTGCTAAAAAGGCCAAACACTCAAAGGCTAAATCCAAAAAGAAAACATCAAGACGGAAGAAATAATGTCTAGTCAGTATGTGTATGGCCTGCATGCCGTCAAAAAAATGCTGCAATTCTCAATCGATGACTGTGAATCGCTGTATTACCTGGATAGTAAAAACCAGCGCCTGCAGCAGATCATCAGTCTGGCAAAACAGAAGCAGTTATCGCTGATAAAGGTCGATAAGGAAAAGCTCAATGACCTGGCCGGTACTGATAAGCATCAGGGCTGCGTGCTTAAGGTAAGTGCTCAACATGCCAGAGCGGTGAGCCTGAAGGAGTTATTGCTGAAAGTGGATAGCAATGATCTTTATCTGGTGCTGGATGGCGTACAGGACCCGCATAACCTCGGTGCTTGTCTACGCACCGCCGATGCTGCAGGCGTCAAGGCGGTCATAGTACCCAAAGATCGGGCTGTAGGCATTACGCCAGTGGTGAAAAAGGTTGCCGCCGGAGCCGCAGAATCGGTTCCGCTCATTACGGTAACCAACCTCGCTAGAAGCCTTAAAGAAATGAAAGACGCCGGTATCTGGCTGGTCGGTACCAGCGGCGATGCCGATAAAACCCTGTATCAGGAAAAGCTACGAGGCCCTATTGCTGTGGTCATGGGCGCGGAAGGTGAGGGCATACGCCGCCTGACCGCCGAGCAATGCGATTACCTGGTCAAGCTGCCGATGCAGGGGCAGGTAGAAAGCCTGAATGTATCGGTAGCGACGGGGATTTGTCTGTATGAAATCAATCGTTCCCGATTAGAGCATTGATTTTTGATTTATATTTGCATACCTTACTAAGGAACGGATACCCAAGTATTGACCGATAGACCAGGTGTTTATTGGGCTCTGGGGCTACCCCAGGGTAAAGTGGTTACTTGCTTAACGCGGCAGGAACGTTGTTGCACTGCGTGCAAGGCAGTTCATGCGGATTCTGAGTTGGGTGTCCGTTTTTTATTGATTCAAACCTGAAACCTCAGATTCAGCTTAATCCACGGAGGGTGTTTTGAAAGGTCGGCAGCGAAGTTATTTCGCTCATCAATTAAGCTACTGGTTTCACAGTGCGGACTGGCATTACACAACCCTGTTGTCGAATGCGATTATTGCTATTGATAACTTGCCCGATGATATTGACCAGTTGGTAAATCAGCTTCTATTTGCTTTTCCTGTAAAGCCTGCTCAGGCCGATATATCCTACTTTCTTGCCCAGCACCCACTTTTACGTGCCTGGTTTAAATGGTCACCAGAAAAGCCAAAAATAGTTGCATATTCTTTGCAGGGCAATGCCCCCACTAGCGAAGAAAATACTGCTTCCCCTCAGCTTGAAACTATTCATGATCTTTTATTCTGGTTTGGTATTACTGGTCCGCAGCTAGATTGGTTATGTGATGTAAAATCTCACAGCAGTGGGTATCCCGATCACTTGCGACACTATCACTATCATTGCATCGCTAAACGCAGTGGTGGGGTTCGATTGATTGAATCACCTAAAACCTTATTAAAATCACTGCAACAGAAAATCGCAAACAATATTCTTTGTCATGCGCCGATCCATAAAGCAGCTCATGGTTTTCGAGCAAAACATAGCTGTCTAAGCCATGCCAGTAAGCATAGCGGTAAAAGGTATTTACTGGTTTATGACCTGGCGCATTTTTTCCAATCTATCGAATGGTTGCCTGTTTATCAGGTTTTCAGAAATCTTGGATACAATAAGCTGATATCCATCACTTTAACCAATCTATGTACACATTGCTGCAGCTCCGATGTGACAGAGCTATCTCAACTTGATTCTGTGCAACGTCAGCGCGTTAAGCGACGACATCTGGCGCAAGGTGCGCCGACTTCACCTGTGCTCTCCAATGCTGCCATGCTCAGGCTGGATCGTCGGCTTAGTGGTTTAGCTAAAAGTGCAGGATTGACGTATTCGCGCTATGCCGATGACCTGGCTTTTTCAACCAATCAGTCACGCGACTGGAATTTTTTAGAGCCACTGGTCGGCAGTATATGTATTGAAGAGGGGCTTGAGCTTAATTTTAAAAAGTCTCGTCGAAAAGCCAGCCACCAAAGACAGAAGCTGGTAGGCATCATCATCAATAATACGCCTAATATTGACCGCCGATACTATGATGAATTAAAAGCGATTTTATATAATTGCATGCGTTATGGTGCGGCCAGTCAGAACAGGCATAATCATTCAGACTTCCCTGCCTATCTGTCGGGGCGTATCCAATATGTGAATAGCCTGAATCCAGTTAAAGCAGAGAAGTTAAAAAGCTTATATCAGAGAATTGATTTTTCAAAGAGTTAAGAGAGGATTTTTTTCGAGTATCCAGGATAGGGGTGATAGTTCTCCTGTACTGACTCAGGCCCTATTACCTGAGTCAGTTTTTCACATTACACATTGATTCTGACAGTATCCTTCAGCACGCCTTCCAGCCCGCCGAATACAGTCATGTGATCAACCTTCTCGGTTACCTTTTCCAGAACCTCCAGTTCCTTCAAGCGTAACAGGGTAGGGTTCTGGTCCATCAGGCGCGCGGTGTTTAACAGCGAACGTGTTGCCGCAGTTTCTTCACGACGCTTGATGATGTTGGCCTGTGCAGTCTTTTCTGCTGCCACTACCTGGTTCAGAATATCCTTCATATCACCCGGTAGGATCACATCCTTGATGCCAACATTTCTCACCTCGATACCCTGTTCGGTCACCTTGTCACGCACATACTGATAAACCTCCCTGTCCAGTACACCCTTGTCGCTGAGCAATTCATCCAGTGAACGTAGCGCAATCGCCGGACGTAAACCAAACTGCAGTTCACGATACAGAGTGTCGCTCCAGTCCTTAAAGGAATTCTTTGCCTTGACTGGGTCGCTGACCTGATAGGCCGCAGACAGGTTAACCCTTAAGGTCACCTTGTCGCTGCTGAGGATTTCCTGTCCACTCACTTCCATGCTCTGTACACGGGTATCCACCAGCTCAACCTTGATGCTACGGTTGAAGGTCCAGAATACATACAGACCTGCTTCCAGGGTGCGCACTAGCTTGCCATCCACAATCAACAAGCCAAGAAACTTATCGGCTATTTCGCTGATAGTGATAAAGTTTGCCAGCTTACGGGCCAGAGTCACATTGCGAATGCGCGCCAGCACCTTGGCCCTGTCCGCAGATAGTTCGTATCCTTCATCCAGGTTGATGACCTCGACACGGGTATCCAACGGTCCCTTCCAGTAAACCACACGGTTACCCGGTGCGATGACATCGTTTAGCACATCCTTACGATACACCAGCCCAACCTCGTTATCCTTCAGCTCGGTAACCTGGAAGTAACGTTCAACCAGTTGTGGATGACGCTCGGCCAGTACATCAAACTGTGCATAATCAAAGCTATCCTGTGTGATATCGTACAGCTTGACCTGAATACGCCCGAAAGGGTTAAAAATTCTATATACGCCAGGCTCCAGAATACGCTCAACGGAACCTTCATTAATCACCAGTCCACGTTGATATTCTGCAATGACGTAACGTTCATACATCTTTAAAAACTTCATTGTCTTCATCCTTTTAAAAATATTTAAAATAAGGATTCACCCCACGGCCTAAGCGCGGATGGCTGCCTGAGGTCATCAAATCCAGCTGCTCTGGCCCTATAACAGGGACATCCTGTCCTGTGCGCGATTCGACTTCGCTATTGTTATATTGCTTTCACAGCCTTGCTTAATACCTGCTGCTGCCATACAAGGCGATTAAACCGTTGTGCTTCCAGATCCGACTGCTATCAGGAATCACCGGGGTACCTCCCATTTGACCTTGCGGTCAGTTTTGTGGCCCTCTCGGGCCGGCGAAAAGAGCGGGAATTGAACCCACAACACACGAATCCTCGTTCGTTGCTCTACCAATTGAGCTATCTTTCAATTTAGAAGAAAGGGAATCGAACCCTCGACCGATTGGCCTTTAGCCAACTGCTCTACCATCTGAGCTATCTTCATCTTGGTGTTGAAGTGCCGTTAACCTTTGATACACAGTTTGCGATTTAAGCTTCACTGCGCCGATCAGGCCTCCATTCCTGAAGTAACCTGAATCGCTAAAGACTTAACGTCAGTTCCAACCTGGTTCGCCGCTCAGGAGTCAAACCTGAAAACATCTGTTTCTAAAACAGACCGCTATTCCAATTCGCGTAGCGGCGCATAAATTGGCAGGCCGTACTGGATTCGAACCAGTATCGCTCTGAGGCAAAGTCAGATGCTTTGCCAGTTAAGTTAAGCTAACGACCAACTATTTATTTGGGGCATAAAAAAACCCCGGTAATCGAGCTGACGACCAGGGTTTTTTAATAAGAACCTGGAAGGCAGCTACTGTGCCTTCCAGAAATCAGGAAGGCTACTTTATTGCATCATCATTTTGTTTGAGCACACACAGCAGTTCCCACCCGGGGTGCTGGGTAACGCTTGTATGTATTGAAAAAATGTTGCGAAATAAAATCATGTTTTTTTCCTGTTTAAGATGGCGCGGAAGTATAAATGCGTATACAAATTAGTCAATAAAATTATCAAGAATCTTGTAAAATTAATTTTTTGGAATTTTTTTATGAGCGAAATAACCATCGCTGCCAGGATTAAAATGGCGCGCAAAATGGCAGGCCTGAATACCCAGGCCTTATTACTTGGTAAAATACCCGAGTGGAGTGCGTCAAGGCTCGGCAACTACGAGGCAGGTATTTCCATGCCTGGACCGGATGATGTAGTCAAGATCGCCGAGGCCACTGACAGTTCACCGTGCTGGTTGATGTTCGGATTGGGGCCGATACGCCCCGATCATCGAGATCAGCAGGCGATACGACATCAGAACCTGAGTAATTGTAATTGGGAAATAAAACAGGATCAGGCCGCTGTGAAGCATTTTCTGAAGGCGATAAAGCTGGAGCAGAGAACACTCGATACATTACTGGATAATCCCTTCGAACCTATTAGTGATGAACTGGCAAGGCGCATTGAAAATCATCTCAGGCATCCCACTGGCTGGATGGATGAGCAGCATGTCGAACATGATCCGTTATGCCTGTCGTTTCCGGATGATATACGTGAACTAATGACCCTGTATTCATCCGCCAGGCCAGAACTTCGCCCTCTGATGCTAGCTACCCTGCGAACCTTATCTGAACATGGCTGATCAAATCCTGCCTAATTCCCCTGAAACCCCCAACAAACCTTGCGATACCCGTTGTGCTCATGTAGAATCCGCGCTCCTAAAAACTTCTCGCTCCACTGTTTTCGTAGACAGGGGGCTTATTCCATGAGGATGTTATGAGACATTACGAAATAGTATTCCTGGTCCATCCCGACCAGAGCGAACAGGTCCCCGCTATGGTGGAACGCTATCGCAACATGATCACAGCTTCTGGCGGTGCAGTACATCGTGAAGAAGACTGGGGTCGTCGTCACCTTGAATTCCCTA
>JBNKPX010000014.1:0-47556 GCA_050295575.1 Gammaproteobacteria bacterium
GGTTTATTTTGATAGCCGGCAAACAGGTGATCTCCATTTTCATCGGTGGTATTTGCCAGAGAAAGGAGTTGCTTGTATCTTTCATCGATTTCGTCGGCTATCGCGCTGCGAGCCTCATCACTCATAATTGAATTATTACCCTGAATCACCAACTCACGAACACGCTGCATGACATTTTCAATTGAACCAAGGGTGCTATCTTCCAACTCAAGTCGATTTTCTGCCTGAGTGATGTTGGTTTGATATTGTTCGTTTAGCGAGACTATCTGTTCAAGCTCCAGAACTCTGGCTGAAGCGGCCGGATCATCCGAAGGCTTTGTCAGTTTTTGACCAGTTGATATCTGCAGTTGAAGCCTCGCTAATTTGGTCTGCTGATCGCCAAAAGCCTTCAAACCCTGGGTATATGTCTGTGTGGTTGAAATTCGCATGACTACCTCGTTGAATCGATCAGTGATTGAAACAATGTTTGCGCGATGGTTATAACTCTTGCCGCCGCTTCATAGGCCTGTTGATACTTGATCAGGTCTGCAGCTTCTTCATCCAGATTGACCCCTGATACCTGGTTACGTCTGTCTTCTGCCTGAGTCAGTAATGCCTGCTGGGCGTCTCGATTATTCATTGCCGAATTGGTTACTGAGCCTATCCTGCCAACAATGCTGCTATAGGCTTCCTGATAGCTATTGGTACCACTATCGAATAATCCCTGTATTTGCAGGTTTAAAAGCTCCAGGCCATTTCGGTTATCACCAGTCCCATCCTTATTAGACTCTATAATGAATACATCATCGGGCTGAGGATTACCATCCAGCGTTACCTGCCAGCCATTGGATTCAATCAGCATATTTTTACTATAGGGAACCGAAGAACCCGCCAAATAAGTAATGCCATCGACCACTATATCGGACGTTGAGACGAAATCTGTAGCTGGATTGTTAAAAGTAAAATTCACGGTGGTGAGTAAATCGATATGAGTCGCATCGACAACTTCTCCCTGACTGATGGTTGCATCACCTAAATTATCCAGCGAGCTGGTTGTTCTCACTGCTGCGGCAGCAGCGATCAGATTGGGATCATCGATAGCGACATCGATAGCTCCTGCCCCCGTTGCTGTAGGCTTGATAGTGAACTTATCCCCATTTGCAGCCACACCTGCAATATTAAAGGTGAGACCCTCGAAGGTATCTGTAGGGGCGGTAATAACACTGGATGAGCCACTGGTAGAAGTGACTGTCCATACACCTGCATTAAAGGCAAGCGTGTAGTCCTCAGTAGTCAACTGACTGATATCGGTAATACTGCTACTAACCACGGCGGTGCCCGTGTTGGCGGTATACTGTATGGTCTGAGGTTGAGTAAAACTGAAAAAGTCTCCACCTAAATTACCCAACAGATCCATGCCTTCGCGATGTTGATCATTAAAGCTATCTGCTATCCCAATAGCCATTCTGCCCAGTGAGTTGGCAGCGGGAGCCAGCATATTATTTCTAAAATCAAGCAGGCCTCCAAGCTCCCCTCCTGTAAGCTGAGCACTGATATCGCTACTACCGGATAAGCCATTATAGATGATGATATTCTGGCTGGGATCTGCCGGATCGGCTATCACAGATAAATCAAAAGCGTTAGCACCGGCTATCACCGTTTGGCCATTACCGATCAACACGGTGATATTGTTTTCGCGTTCATTAATAACATTAATACTGACCTTGGTGGACAAATCCTGCAGCAAAGCATCACGTTGATCCAGCAGATCTGAAGACTGTTGATCCAGGTTGCCCGATACATTGGTCTCCTGAAGTGTTCTATTGATTCGAGCGATATCAGCGGTAATCTGATTAATCTCTTCGACTGTGGTTTTAATTTCACCTTCAGCATTAGTACTTAAGTTCTCCAGCCGCGTATCAAATGTATGGAAGCGATTGACCAGTGTTTCAGCAGCACTGATCAATTGATAGCGGGCTGATCCCGACGAAGGATCGTTATTGACATCCTGTACTGCGGTAAAAAATTCCTGCAGCATGGGAGAAAGGCCGCCTTGTGGATCAGCCAGAATATCGTCAATCTGACTCGCCAGGTCAGTAAATTTTTCCAGCCGCGAATGAGCCGAAGTACTTTCACGCAGGTTACTGGTTAAAAACTCATCGTAGGCGCGCCGGATGTTGGTAATCTCTACGCCACTACCGACATAGTTACCGCCTATCAAACTTGGGTTACGGGTATCCAGTTCCACTCGCTGACGGCTATAGCCCGGAGTGTTCACATTGGAGATATTGTGACTGGTCGTGGTTAAGGCTCGTTGAAACGATAATAAGCCGCTAACTGCATTGCCTAACATGTCACCCATAATCGTCTCCTAACCCAAAGCTCTTTCGGATGAAATAAACGACTCAAGCGAACTGCTGAGGGTCTCTCCATCGCGGATGTTAATAATCTTGTCTGCATAATGGGGGTCGGTTGCATAGCCACCCTGCTGCAAACCACGTACATATCTGCTATCACTACCCTGATGATTCAGCGCCTGCTGATAACGCGGACTGGATTGAACAAAATCCACATAATCCTGCATCGCCTCAGCAACCGAATCGTAGGATCGAAAGCTCGCCTGCTCACGTTGCATGGCGCCCTGTCGATATTCCAGAGTAGATTGAGAAACCTGCTGCCCCTGCCAGTCTGCCCCGGCTTTAATACCGAACAGGTTAAAGGCAATACTACCATCCGACTTTTTCATGCTGTGCTGGCCCCAGCCGGTTTCCAGTGCAGCCTGAGCGACTAAAACCTCGGTAGACACACCAAGCTCAGCCGCCGCCTTTTCAGCGTGAGGCCAAAGGTCTCGTACGAATGTCTGCGGCTGGTCCCAACCATAAAATGGCTCAATCGCTTCCATTTGTAATGATGGGCTCTGTGGCTCAGGCTCGCTCAGTTTGATAGTGCTATCGTTGTTGGATAGTGAATCAATCAATTGATGAACCTGTAGCGCTGGATTGATGGGAAAGTATTCCTCATTCCTGGCTATCGGTGAGTTAAACATTTGCTGAGGATTCATCCGGTATGCAGGCAACTCCTTGCCATCGGTGACGGCAGTTTGCTGCCGCTGTGACGAAGCTGGATCAAGCTGCCTTTGCAATACAGCCCCTATACCTATGCCGCCATTTTGCGACATTACCTGAGATAGCTGCTTGTCGTACATATCGGTATAAAAATCCATGTACGAGCTATGTTGAGCATCATCAAACCTGGCTGCAGCGCGCATATTCTTTAGCATCATCTGTATAAACAGGCCTTCGAACTGCTGCGCGACCGATTTACTGGCGCTGGCATCATGCTCCCTCGCAGCCAGTTTCATATCTGAAAACTGGCTCATATTCATATACAGATCTGTAGATGTGGAGGGCATCATGGCTTTAACATGTCTCGTAATTTATTAGATTACGATTAACTCTGCAGAAAGCGCGCCAACCTGCTTCAGGGATTCAAGAATGGCTACCAGGTCACCCGGAGAAGCGCCCACCTGATTCACGGCTCTAACGATCTGTTCCAGCGTTACACCTGTGTTAAACAGGAACATACGGCTATCGTCTGGTTTTACTGCTATATCGCTTTGCACCGTTTGAACGGTATCACCTCCAGATAGAGCTCCAGGCTGACTGACCTCAGTGGTATTGGTAATGGTAACAGTCATATTGCCGTGCGAGACAGCGGCTGAATAAACCCGCACATGGTTACCTATGACCACCGTACCTGTTCGCGAATTGATAATCACCTTTGCTGCCGCTTCACCCGGTTCAAACTCCAGATTTTCAACGAATGACATAAAGCCTACGCGTTGCGAGGTATCCTTAGGTGCATTGATAGAAACCGTTACGCTATCTTTAGCAAAGGCATTATTGGGCCCCAGCACATGGTTAATAGTGTCGGCCAGACGCTTGGCAGTGGTGAAATCTGGGCGTTTCAGGTTAAGTGTAATATGATCCCCTAAGGCAAAAGGATTGGACACTTCTCTTTCAATGGATGCACCATTGGGTATCCTGCCTACGCTAGGAATATTGATGCTGACACGCGAACCATCCTGCCCTTCCACACCCAGACCTCCAACGATCAGGTTCCCCTGTGCCAGCGCATAAATTTGACCATCGGCACCTTTTAATGGCGTCATTAACAGGCTACCACCACGTAGGCTTTTGGCATTACCTAACGATGATACCGTGATATCTATTCTCTGCCCTATCTTGGCAAAGGGCGGGATATCCGCATGAATGCTAACCGCAGCGATATTCTTCACCTGAGGGTTAACATTGGCTGGAATAGTAATACCGTATTGCGACAGCATGCTTTTCAGGCTTTGCACGGTAAATGGTGTTTGTGCTGTCTGGTCGCCCGTACCATCCAGACCCACTACCAGTCCATAACCGACCAACTGGTTAGAACGTACACCCTGTATCTCGGTTAAGTCCTTAATGCGTTCGGCGTGACTGGAAAATACTGGCAGTACCAGAGCAAGAAATAAAACAAGGTTAATTTTTTTCATCACAGACCCCTAAAAAGGAAATACCGGGCTATCGAAGAAACGGCTTAGCCAACCCTTGGTGTTAGATTCAGCAACCACACCGCCACCACCATAGTAGATACGGGAATTAGCCAGTTTTCCGGACAGTACGACATTATTCGCACTCACATCCTGTGGCCTGACAATACCACTAAGACGAATAAATTCTGACCCCTGATTCAGGCCCAGAATCTTTTCACCGCGCACCAGTAAATTACCGTTGGGAAAGATATCAACAACCATCACGGTGATTTCACCTTTCAGGCTATTACTCTGAGCACTATCACCTGAACCAGTAAATGCGCGTTCTGCTGACAGTTCATTATTTAATACTGACAGGCCTTTATAGGTCGGTGTCCCTCCCAGCAATGTACCCGCACCAAGAGCCACGCTGTCATCCTTTGCTGTGTTGGTGGCTGCCGACTTGGATGCATTAGTAGATTCGGACAGAGTAATACTCAGCAAATCACCAATGCGAAAGGCTTTACTATCTTCAAACAGCCGAACAGATTTGCCCTGTTGATAGATAGACCCGTTATTAACCGGCTTAAAACGCGCCGCTTTCAAATCTACAGGTGCATATAAGGGATCAGGCTGAACCTCGATTCGGGTGCTCGCACAACCCTGCAACAACAGTATTGCCAGAGCGCAAATTGTCATGCTTAATGGTTTCATCACATCACCTAAATATTATTATTCAGATAGGACATCATTCCATCGGCCGTTGAAATCACGCGCGAGTTCATTTCATAAGCACGCTGGGTTTCGATCATGCCGACCATTTCTTCAACGATGTTTACGTTTGACCCCTCTACCGATCCCTGGCGCAGGGTACCCAGTCCAGTCAGGCCAGGCGTGCCCGCCTGTGCGGTGCCGCTGGAGGCGGTTTCAAGAAACAGGTTTTCACCAATGGGTTCAAGCCCCATGGGGTTGATGAAGTTGGAAAGTTGAATATTACCCACCACAGTAGGCGTACTGGAACCCTGTGTGGTAATTGAAACGACGCCATCGACACCAATCGTAATCGACTGGGTATCGGCAGGAATGGTTATGCCAGGCTGCAAGGTATAGCCGCTAGAGGTTACTAATTGCCCCTGATCGGATAATTTTAACCCGCCATCACGGGTATAAGCTTCGGTACCATCTGGCATCAAAATCGGCAGAAATCCCTTGCCATCGATGGCTACATCAAGTGAGTTGCCTGTGGTTTCAATAGATCCCTGTGTATGTAGCTTTTCGGTAGCCACAATACGAGAGCCTGCACCCAGGTAAAGCCCCGTAGGCAGGCGCGTTTCCTGTGAGGTCTGGCCACCGGCCTGACGTATATTCTGATACAGCAAATCTTCAAATACCGCACGGCTTTGTTTAAAGCCTGTGGTACTGACATTCGCAAGGTTATTAGAAATAACCGATAATCTGGTCTGTTGGGCGTCGAGACCGGTTTTAGCAATCCAGAGAGCCTGGTTCATGAAAATCTCCTGTGTTTGGGGCATTCACAGGTGACCATGCAGGGAGCATGCCAGAAACCTTTTATAAAAAAATGCAAGCGATCTTTCGATTTTTTCTAAAGTTATTGATGAAGATTCGAACCTAAATCATTGACGTTACCCAAAACTATTCTAGACTTCATTTTTCAAAAAAAAACTTAAAGCTTTAAAATAAGGGATCACCAATGAAAAAACTGCTAGCACTATTAACACTCTGTATATTTCTACCGCTAAACGTCCTGGCCCAAAATGAGGGTTTCCCGGGGCGGGACATGTATCCAAACGTCAATTTCTATGAAACCGAACAGTTAAATAACAATTTAGATAAGGTCATCATCGTAGATGCACGCTCAAGCTATGAGTATGAAACGCTACATATCAACGGCGCAATCAATATTCCGCTGGTAAGCAAAGATTTTGTGAAAAATGTCCGGGGCTTGCCCACAGCAGGTAAAGACATTGTCTTTTATTGCAACGGGCATACCTGCTACAAATCCTATAAAGCCGTACTAAAAGCCCGCAACGCAGGCGTCAAAAATGTATATACCTATGATGCTGGAATCTTCGATTGGGCCAACGCCCACCCCGATAAATCCACCTTGCTAGGTGTTACCCCGATAAATCCCTCCCAACTAATCACCAAGGACAAGTTCAAGAAGCACCTGTTAGATCCCAGCGATTTTTCTGCCAAAATCTCTGATGACACAGTCATACTTGATATCAGAGAAGCCGGTCAGCGCGGCCTGTTGGAGCTCTACCCCTATCGACAGGAAAACATTGCAATGGGTCAAAAAGAAAAGCTGGACAGCTTTCTATCCAAGATTAAAGCGCAAGGTAAGACGCTGTTAGCCTATGACGAAGCGGGTAAACAGGTTGCCTGGTTTCAGTATTCGCTGGAAGCTAAAGGCATCACCAAATATTACTTTATGAAAGGTGGCGCAAAACAGTTCTTCAAAGATATAAGGAAGAAGAAATAAGAAATTAAGAAAATTAAGAAATGTAAGTTTTGATTTAATAAACCGGCTGGCGAAAATTATTTCTCGCCAGCCGGGTTTTAATAAAAGATTTTAGACAATCAAATGGTTTAAGGTCGGTCCAGCTCTTCATCTGACTTTTCTGGTACCAGTAAATCTTCCCTCGAAATACCCAGACCAAGCGCAGTAGCACTGGCAACATAAATCGATGAGTAGGTACCAACCACTACACCAATAATCAACGCCAAAGCAAAGGATTGAATCACCTCACCGCCGAATACATATAGCGAAACCAGCACCAGCAGAGTCGTCAGCGATGTCATCAAGGTTCTGGATATGGTTTGATTGATGGAAGTATTGGTAATCTCAAGAGATGTTTTCTTACGAATCTTACGGAAGTTTTCGCGTATACGATCAAACACCACGATAGTATCGTTAAGAGAATAACCGATTACCGCTAGAATCGCTGCCAGTACGGTGAGATCAAAATCCAGTTGTAGAATAGAAAACACACCCAGCGTTATTACCACATCGTGGATCAGTGCAGCAACGGCACCCAGAGAAAAGCGATATTCAAAACGTAGAGAGACATACACCAGAATCGCAATCAGCGCATACAGTACCGCTAAACCACCATCTTCGGTGAGTTCCTTACCCACCTGAGGGCCGACAAAATCAACCCGGCGTACATCCAGTTTATCCCCTTCCAGTTTTTCTAGCAGGGTGATTACCTGAGTACTTAATTCAGCCTTGTTCTGTCCTTCCTGAGGAACCAGTCTTATCAGCACCTCTTTAGCACTGCCAAAATGCTGCACGACCGCATCAGCGTAACCGGCTTTACCCAATTCCTGACGAATGGGTTCCAACTCCACTGATTTCTGGTAGCCGATTTCGATAACACTACCACCGGTGAAATCGATGCCGACATTGAGTTTGTTAACGACCAGACTGGCCACAGATATCAGCATCACGATTGCTGAAATCGTCAGGGCAATCTTGCGTATGCCCATAAAGTTATATTCACGTATAAGAGCCATAATAGTTCCTAGATAGCCAGCTTTTTGATCTGTTTACGACCGTATATAAAATTGATAATCGCCCGCGTGCCCATAATGGCCGTGAACATTGAGGTGATAATACCTATTGACAGGGTAACCGCAAATCCCTGTATGGGGCCGGTACCAAAGCTGAACAGTATTATCGCCGCGATCAGGGTTGTAATATTCGCATCAGCAATAGTGCTGAACGCCTTCTGATAGCCTGCAAATATCGATGCCTGAGGTGAATTACCCAGTCTCAACTCTTCACGGATACGCTCAAAGATCAGTACATTGGCGTCCACCGCCATACCCACCGTCAATACGATACCAGCAATACCCGGTAAGGTCAGGGTTGCCTGCAGCATGGAAAGTATGGCTACTATCAACACCAGATTCAGCGTTAACGCAATATTGGCAACGATACCGAACACCTTGTAATAAACAGCCATAAAGATAAGTACTGCGACAAAGCCAATCACAACCGACTTGAATCCCTTATCGATATTATCCTGACCCAGGCTAGGACCTACAGTACGTTCTTCAACAATCACCATAGGCGCACGTAATGCACCAGCGCGTAACAGCAAGGCAAGTTCTCGGGCTTCGCGAGTAGAGTCCAGCCCGGTGATATGAAAACGCTTGCTCAATTGGTCACGGATGGTGGCTACATTAATAACCCGTGATTCGGTTGTTTTAATGCGTTTTGTCTCGCCATCCCTCTCAACGAACTCATACTTATCTTCAATAAATACAACACCCATCGGCTTACCCACGTTTTCGCGAGTCACCTTACTCATGCGATCAGCGCCCTTGCTGTTAAGGGTAATGGTGACATCGGGAGAACTGGATTGAGTATCGATACCTGAGGCGGCACCCACAATCTGGTCACCGGTAACAATCACGCTACGCTTGAGTAAAACCGGAGAGCCATCGGATTCCTTATACAGTTTCGCTCCCAACGGAATCTTGCCGCTACTGGCAGCCGATTGCCAGTCAGCCAGTGAACCATGAACCAGTCTAAATTCCAGTGTTGCAGTAGCCCCCAAAATTCTTTTCGCTATGGTTGTATCCTGAACACCCGGCAACTGAACCACCACGCGATCTTCACCCTGCTGCTGAATCAGCGGTTCAGCAACACCTAGTTCATTTACACGATTTTTCAGGGTAGAGATATTCTGCGTCAGTGCCGCCTTCTTTTCTGCCCGTAAGGCCTGCTGGCTATAGGTCATGGTAATAAAAGCGGCATTGGCTTCTTCAGTCGATGCAAACTCAAAATCACGAAACTCATCTTCCAGTGCCTGTATCGCTTTTTCTCTTTCTGCGACATCGCTAAAGCGGATAGTCAGATTATCCTTACTCGCTTGAACCGTACGATAGCGGATCTTTTGTTCGCGTAAAAACCCTCTGATTTCAGTTGCAGAGCGATTCAGCGCTTTGACTATCGCCTCATCCATATCCACTTCCATCAGAAAGTGAACACCACCACGTAAATCCAGCCCCAGATACATGGGTAAAGCATTAAGCCCCGTCAACCAGTCAGGGGTGGCGGGTGCCAGATTAAGTGCCACCGTGTAACGGCTATCCTGATCCTGTAAAGCATCTTTGATATCCGAAGCAGCTTTTAACTGTGCTTCTTCTGACTTAAAGCGGACAAGAACGTTTCCCTCAGCCAGTTCCGCAGAGCGATACTCGATATCGAGGTTTTTTAGTAGCGTCGTTACATTATTGAGTTCTTCTTCATTGACCAGATTGACGCGATGCGAGATTTGTACCGCTGGGTCTTCGCCGTATAAATTGGGCGCGGCATACACCAGCCCAAGTACAAGCACAATGATGAGAAGTAGATACTTCCACAAAGGATAATGATTCATGATTTAGTGTTATTCGAGTTGAATTAAATACTTTTGATCGTGCCCTTGGGCAGAACCGTCGAAACTGCATGGCGCTGAACCTTAACTTCAACATTTTCAGCCAGTTTACAGGTCAGGAAACCCTCTGAAATATCGGTTACCTTGCCTACCAGACCACCAGTAGTCACAATTTCATCACCTTTTTGCAGGCTCTCTACCATATTCTTATGTTCTTTGGCCTTTTTTTGCTGAGGACGGATTAACAGGAAGTAAAAGATGACAAACAGGATAACCAGAGGAAGAAAAGACATTATTGGGTTGCCCTGTCCTGCTGCTGCCGTTTGCGCCATCGCATCATTGATAAAAAAACTCATAACTTTTCCTAATTTATATTGGCTGGTAAGGATGAATCGACGTTACGCCGCTTCATGGCCTAAAACGGCGCGTATTATTGCATAGCGTCGGTTTCAGATAAAAGCCTTATTCCCGATCAGGCCCGAATCAGACCTGATTCAGGCAAACAATTTCGCATCGAGCAGTGTTGGCCGTGGGTCAATAATGGGGACGAAATCCATTTGATCAAGTATATCCTTTTGTATATCAATGCCTGGAGCTACAGACTCGAGGTGCAGGCCATCCTCCGTCAGCCGGAAAACCGCACGTTCGGTGATGTAATAAATCTTCTGACCAGTCTGCAGGGAGCGTTGTCCATTAAAGGTTAAATGTTGCACCTGAGGTACAAATTTCTTTACCGGGCCATCAGATAGCACCTTTAGTCCATCGCTTAACAGCTCTATCTGCTGCCTGCCCGAGGTAAAACTGCCCATAAAGAAAACTTCGCGTGCATTCTGACTAATATTGATAAAACCACCTGCCCCGGCAGTACGGCTGCCAAAACGGCTGACATTTACATTGCCCTGAGTATCTACCTCGGCCATACCGAGAAATGCCTGATCCAGACCTCCACCGTCATAAAAGTCAAACTGAGCAGGTTGATCGATGATAGCCTCTGCATTGGCAACCGCGCCAAAGCTCAGGCCGATGGCAGGTATTCCACCGATGCCACCCGGTTCAACGGTCAGGGTAAAATCGTCGATCATGCCTTTTTCACTGGCGGCCTGCGCTACCGCTTCGGGCATTCCTATCCCCAGATTCACGATACTGCCGGGTTTTAGATATTGGGCTGCGATTCGACCCAGAATCAGGCGAATATCCTTTTCGTACTGAACATGTGCTCGTGAAACAGTGACTTCGCCACTGTAGGCAGGGTTATAGTGCTCACCATAGGTTTGCATATGATTTTGCCTGTCAGCAATGACTACAGCATCTACCAGAACCCCCGGAATCTTCACCATCTGTGGTGACAGTCGATGTTGCTCGGTAACACGCTCAACCTGCACCAACACCTTGCCACCACTATTGTGTACCGCCTGCGCGATAGACAGAGCTTCCAGAGTAAGAGCTTCGTGTTCCATGGTGATATTGCCATTACTATCCGCAGTGGTGCCGCGCAGTAGTGCGATATGGATGGGAAAGGCCCTGTAGAACAGGTATTCCTGATCATCGATGTGCATCAATTGCACGATATCTTCGCTAGCGGCAGCATTTAATTTTCCGCCATCAACTCTCGGATCAACAAAGGTATGCAGGCCCACATGAGTCAGAGTGCCCGGTTTACCGGCTGCAATGTCTCTATATAGATGAGAGATGACACCCTGTGGTAGATTATAAGCCTCCAGTTCATTCTCATATGCCAGTGCACCCAGTTTAGGTACCAGCCCCCAATGACCACCAATAATGCGCTTTACCAGCCCCTTTTCACCCAGGTGATTAAGCCCCTTTTCCTTTCCATCACCCTGACCTGCGGCATACACCAGGGTTAAACTCTGCGGATGACCGTTAGCCTGAAAACGCCTCTGCACGGCTATCAATAGCTCTTCAGGCACACCCGTACCCACAAAGCCGCCGGTAGCTATGGTATCCCCATCCTGTATCAACTGCGCTGCCTGTTCGGCACTGATCAACTTATGATGAGGGTTCATGGACTATTACGCCTGGCCGGTATAAAGCTTATAAAAGTCTCTGGCAAAATCATCAAATCGATTATCTTCGATTGACTGTCTGATCTTTTTCATCAAGTCCTGAAAATAATACAGATTATGAATAGTATTCAAGCGCGCACCCAGGATTTCCTGACATTTATCCAGATGTCGCAGATAGGCCCGGGAATAATTCTGACAGGTATAGCAGCCACATTGATCATCCAGAGGCCTGGTATCGGTGGCAAAACGACTGTTGCGGATCTTGATAATGCCATTATGTGTATATAGAAAACCAGTGCGGGCATTACGTGTAGGTATGACACAGTCAAACATATCGATACCGCGACGAACGCCTTCGATTAAATCTTCCGGTTTGCCTACACCCATCAGGTATCTCGGCTTATCCCGTGGCATACGGGGAGTGCAGATATCCAGCATATGATTACGTTCATCAGCCGGTTCACCCACTGACAGACCACCGATGGCATAGCCATCAAACCCTATGGAGACCAGTTTATTGATTGATTTCTTGCGCAGGTCTTCATACATACCACCCTGTACAATGCCAAACAATGCTGATGGGTTATCCGCATGAGCAATCTTACTTCGCTCTGCCCAGCGCAGTGATAATTCCATTGACGCAGTGGCTTCATTCAGGGTTGCGGGATAAGGGGTACATTCGTCAAAAATCATCACGATATCCGACCCCAAAGCGCGCTGCACCTGCATGGACTTCTCGGGGGTTAATTCAACCTTGGCACCATCGACCGGTGAATTAAAGGTTACACCCTGTTCGGTAATCTTCCGCATCTCAGCCAGGCTGAAAACCTGAAAGCCACCCGAATCGGTCAGGATTGGTCCCTGCCAATGCATGAAATCATGCAGATCACCATGCTGCTGGATGATATCTGTGCCAGGTCGCAGCATCAGGTGGAAGGTGTTACCCAGAATTATCTGAGCGCCTATACTCTGTAGCTCTTCCGGTGTCATGGCTTTTACCGTGCCATAGGTGCCGACAGGCATAAAGGCTGGTGTATCCACCTGCCCACGGGCAAAATTGAGTTGGCCGCGTCGAGCCTGCTGGTCTGTATTGAGTAATTCGAATTTCATGGATGGGGTATCTGGCTATGGAGTCGCTATTTTCAAGGAACCGAAGTTTAAATTAAAGCCGATTTTTAATCAGCATTGCATCGCCGTAGCTGAAGAAGCGATATTCAGCATCTACGGCATGTTGATAGGCCTGCATCATAAAGTCTTTTCCGGCAAAAGCGCTCACCAGCATTAATAAGGTAGAACGCGGTAGATGAAAGTTGGTAATCATCGCATCCACTACCCGAAACTCATAGCCGGGTATAATAAATAATTGGGTATCTCCCTGCCAGGGCCTGAGCTCGCCTGCAGCGGCGGCACTTTCCAGGCTACGCACGACGGTAGTACCTACTGCGATCACTCTTCCTCCCATTTCACGGGTCTGTCTGACCTGCTGGCACACCTCATCGCTCACCGCCACCATCTCTGCATGCATAATATGTTCTGATACCTCTTCAACACGCATAGGCTGGAAGGTTCCGGCACCCACATGCAGGGTTACATAAGCGGTTCTGATACCACGTTCCTCTAATGCATCCAGCAGTGTCTGATCGAAATGCAGGCCAGCAGTGGGTGCGGCAACAGCCCCCACATTACGCGAGTAGACGGTCTGGTAACGATCCTTATCGCTGTCATCATCCTTCCGCTGTATATAAGGAGGTAGCGGCATATGCCCGTGCTGCTGTAACAGATCCAGCCAGTTACCCTGCTGGTTAAGCTTTAATCGGAATAAATCATCCTGTCGACCTTCTACCTGGCAGGCTACGGCCTGCTCCAGTATAAGATGAGTACCTGCCTTAGGGGATTTACTACTACGAACATGTGCCAGCACTTGCTGATCATTAACAATGCGCTCAACCAGCACTTCGACCTTACCGCCAGTTTCCTTCTGTCCAAATAAACGCGCAGGAAACACACGTGTATCATTGAAGATGAGTAAATCTTGTGGCCTTAAATATTGCTCAAGGCTTGAAAATTGCTGATCCTCTATACCACCCTGCTCAGGATCGAGCACCAGCAATCGAGAAGCGGTTCTATGCTTAAGCGGTTTTTGAGCGATCAGGCGCTCGGGTAAGTCGTAGTCAAAGTCTGAAGCTTTCATAGCATGAAAAGGTTTTCGCAGGTCGATATTTTAAAGGGGCGCAATCATACTGGGCTTATAAGGCCCTGCCAATCGGTGTTTGCCAGAAGCCCTGTCGGATTTAGGTGTTCGTAACGAAGGGAAGCGGGATTGACTCATATTTTTTGATCGAGTGAAGTCGATCAAAATATCTGACCAATATCCGCTTTTCCGAAGTAGAACAGCCATAAGTCCGATAGATTCCTCGAGATAAGTTGTAAAATCTGCATAAATTTCTGTTGTTAGTGCTACCACTTAACGAGATTATCCATTAAAATCCCCGCCTTATTACCGGGGTGGCAGAATAAAAATGCGTGGTACCCAGGAAAATACCGCGTAAGATATGCTGGATTCAGCACTTACCACCCTTTTAAAGAGTTTACTCAACTCTATTTGTTTGTATTTTTTGCCAGTGTGATGGAATTGGTAGACATAGGGGATTCAAAATCCCCCGCTAGCGATAGCGTGGCGGTTCGAGTCCGCCCACTGGTACCACTTATGATGTTATTGATTAATAAATAAGGACCTTGATCAATAAAGCTTTATAACCAGACTCCTACAAAATTATTTAAGGAACCTCTGATAATATGTTTCAATATCCGCGTAACTAACTTTATTATAACTAAACCGCTCATTCAGCAGAGAAGCCTATGAAACGTCTAACTACAATAACTATCGTCTGCTTCACCTTCCTTATCAGCTCAAATGCCCAGGCCCAGATGCCGGGTTATGGTTATGCCCAGCCTTATCAGCCCTACCCTAACTATGCGCAGCAAACGCCTGCACAGTTACTGGAAATGGGTATTCGGGTATTACAGAACTACCTGAACTCAGGTGAATTTGATAACCCTGAAAAGGTACTCAATTTCCTCGATAGCCAGATGTCACAGTTTTTCGATTTTGAACAGATGGCACAATGGGCCTCTGGGTATCACTACAACCGTATGAACTCGGCGCAGAAATATATCTTTCAGTCGAATCTGAAGAAAATGTTTTTCGCGGCCTTTGCTCGAATAATTACCGCTTATGGCGACGCTCAACCTATGGTTGAATTTTTGCCGCCCAGAAGACAGGGTTACAACGAGGTCATCGTGACAGCTCGCGTTATTCCTAGCAATAGCTACCCTATTCGAATCGATTTCCGTTTTATGCAAGGCCCAGGGGGCTGGAAGGTATTTGATGTAGGCACCAATGGTAATAGTGCGGTCGCCTACTATCGTGCCTATTTCAACAACCTGATTCGTAGCCGCGGATTTAACTCTCTACTCCAACAATAGTCGACGGACATTCATGGATACGCATCGCCTGCTCATCAAACTCAGTCAGCGCATACTCATTCAGTTTGCGCTGATGCTTGTCATTGCTATTACTGCCATTGCATTAAACTATGAATTCCTGAGTCATTTTTATCTGGAAAACCAGCAAACTAATACCGGTATCATTATTAACAGCATTATTGCAGGCATATTTGGTATTGGCATTATCAACCTGTTATTACTATTACTGCGTTATCGTCGTGAAGAAAGCGCTCTGACAGGGTTTGTTGAAAACATTGAAGCTATCCGTAACGACCCTACCGAAAACTTAAATGCCCATAGTTTGATCGTGAAGCGTTATGCCACCATGAAAGCCATCAATTCGGCGCATGGTGAGATAAACCACAATGCTCTGGCTGCAATGCTAACCGCCGATGAAGGCACACGACTAGGGATAGTGCGTTTTATCAATAACATCCTGATACTAACCGGTGTATTCGGTACCATAGTTTCTCTTTCTATTGCTTTGATAGGTGCTTCAGACCTGATTGAATCGGCCTCTGCCGGTTTAAGTGGTATGGGGCTGGTCATCCATGGCATGTCTACTGCACTGTCTACCACCATCACGGCTATCGTCAGCTATGTGATCTTCGGTTATTTTTATCTACGCGTTAAAGACGTACAGACGCATTTACTCAGCGGCATCGAACATCTGACTTCTGTCTATCTGATTCCACGCTTTGTGAAGCGCAGTGAAGATATCATCAATCAAATGAGCGGCCTGATCAAAGGCATTATCCGCGCTACTGAAAAAATGACCGAGACGCAGGAAATCTATCACTCATCCGCCACTACCTTAATGCAATCCATCAATAGCAATAAACAACAGATGGATAAGCTCAGTGGCGATATCGTCACTATCAAGAAACTATTGCGCGATGGCTTCCGTCTGCCAGCACCTCCGCCAGGACAGGAATGAGCCCTGGTATAAATGAGTAATTTTCCAACCATTGGGCCACATTCTTTAGAGTCTGAAAATGAAGGCTCCTTCTGGCCATCATTCACCGACATCATGATGGTGGTGGTAATGATTTTTCTAATGGCAACCAGCCTGCTGATCGTCCGTAACTGGCAGCTGGTTAAAGAGCTGCAGCAAAGCATAGAAGCAGAAAAACTGGCTTCAGAAATGATCGAATCCACCTCGCAGGAAAACGCCACGCTTGAAGAACGTCTGATTAATGCCGAACAGTTGAACTCCATTTTGCGTTTACGCATCATGGAAAAAGACGAACTACTGGCAAAAGCCAAACAACGCGATGAGCAACGCCTGCTGGCGATCAATGAACTTGAAAACGAAAAAGCCAGGCTCAATCAAACCATTCAAACATCTCGTAATGAACTGACCGATGCGACTCAGAGAATCAAGGAGATTAGCGCTAAGTCTGAGGACTTTGCTATTCAGCTTGCCAAGCTAAAACTCCAGTTGGAAAACCAGAAACAACTCACTGATGCCACACAACAGGAACTGGAGCTTGCCAACGCTGAAATCGCGGCACTAAACGCTAGCGCAGAACAGAAGCAATTAAGTATCGATTTACTGGAGCAGGAAAAAGCTGACTACAACCGCCAGTTGCTAACCCTGCGGGGCGAGTACGACGTGGTGAAATCCAAATACGACCAGTTAATCAAACCTGCGCGTAGCGCCAGGGGTAAATATGTTGCCGAAGTCTATTACGTGAAAGAAAAAGGCGGCGAGGTTTATCGTTTCAAGGAACCTAACGACAAAAACTATCAGAACCTGTCACTGGCTGAGGTCGAAAAACGACTGGATAAGCTCAAGCAGGAAAAAGGCAAGGACCTGTATGTTAAAATCATTATTCCGAAAGATAGTGGCCTAACCTATAACGAAGCCTGGAATTTTATGAAGTCATTACTGCAAAAATATGATTATTACTATCAGGGTAATGAATTAGCGGAATAACACAGTTATTAACCTGAATTTTTGAGTTAAATACGGCACATAAGCATTGAAGACTATCGGTAACAGGTATTCAATATACGACTAGCTTTAAACCAGGCATAGGAGTAATTAGTTTTGAGAATATAGATTAATACCTCACAATTAATTATCCTTACCCGGTTAATTTCAATAACGGAGAGGACATATGAGAAATACTATCCAACATTCATTATTAGCATTACTACTTTCAGCTGGACTGACGGGTATTGCGTCTGCAGATACCATTAAGCTTGGAGTAGCTGGTCCACACAGTGGTGACCTTGCCTCCTATGGTATCCCGACTATAAAAGCCGCAGAGCTGGTGGTCAAAGAAGTCAATGCCAAGGGTGGTATCAATGGTATGCAGGTTGAGCTATTAATCGAAGACGATGTCTGTAAACCAGAGATCGCAACTAATACAGCAACTAAGCTGGTCTCTGATGGTGTGGATGTGGTACTTGGACACATCTGTTCTGGAGCAACAAAAGCGGCTCTTCCCATTTATAAAGATGCCGGTATTGTAGTGATGTCCCCTTCAGCCACCAACCCTGCGTTAACCCAAAGTGGAGATTATCCAAATTTTTATCGCACCATTGCTTCGGATGACGCACAGGCCATCAAAGAGGTTGAATTTGCGTTAAACACTCTGGGGCTGAAAAAAATTGCTGTCATACACGATAAGGGCGATTACGGTAAAGGTCTTGCTGAATTTGCCAAAGCTTACATCGAGAAATCTCCTAAAGGTGAAGTGGTATTGTACGAAGGTGTAACCCCTGGTGCTGTTGATTACTCAGCCGTGGTACAGAAGATCAAACGCTCAAAGGCTGATGCGGTAATCTTTGGCGGTTATCACCCGGAAGCTTCCAAGATTGTCACTCAAATGCGTAAAAAGCGTATCAAGATTCCTTTCATTTCAGACGATGGCGTTAAGGATGATACCTTCATCAAGGTAGCTGGGAAGTATGCTGAAGGCGTGTACGCTACTGGACCACAGGACAATTCTAAAAACCCGCTTTCCAAAGCAGCAATTGATGCGCATAAAGCAGCCTATAAAGAAGATCCTGGCGCGTTTTATGAGAATGCCTATTCCGCAGCTCTGGCACTATTAAATGCCATCGATCAGGCTGACTCTACCGATTACGCAGCAATTCGTGCTGCCCTGCAAAAACATAAAACGGCTACGCCTGTAGGCAGTATTAATTTCGATGCACGTGGTGATGCTATTGGTGTTGGCTTTGCCATGTATCAGGTAAAAGACGGCGCTTACGTCGAAGTGAAATAACATTCCTGTAATCTGGCCCAGCACCTTTGGTGCTGGGCTTTTTTGTTGCTCAATGCTGACTATCTGACTGCGAAGTACTGATGGATTATTTTATTGAATTAGTTTTTAGCGGTTTATCCCGTGGTTCTATCTATGCCCTTATCGCCCTGGGGTACACCATGGTGTATGGCATTATCGGCCTGATCAATTTCGCACATGGCGAAATCTATATGATCGGTGCTTTTACTGCTTACATCATTGCTTCTGTGCTCGGCATACTCGGCTTCCCGGTGCTTGCTATAGCTGTGCTGGCCGCACTTGCTGCCGTGATCTGGTCCAGTGCCTACGGTTATACGGTGGAAAAACTGGCTTACAAGCCGTTGCGTCATGCGCCTAGATTATCGCCTTTGATCAGCGCCATAGGCATGTCAATTTTCCTGCAGAACTATGTACTGCTGGCACAGACTTCTGACTTTCTGGCCTTTCCAGAACTCATTCCCGAATTTGATTTTATGGAACCAATTGCACATATCGTTGGTACCACTGACATGATGATTATAGTAACGGCAGCTATCGTCATGATAATTCTAACCCTTTTTATTCGCTTCTCACGCCTTGGCAAGGCTATGCGGGCCACCTCACAGGATCGCACCATGGCTATGCTGGTCGGCATAAATGTTGATCGCATCATCTCTGTCACCTTTATCATTGGATCATCACTTGCCGCCATAGGGGGCGTATTGATTGCATCACATATTGGTCAGATAAATTTCTTTATCGGTTTTATTGCCGGTATAAAAGCGTTCACCGCAGCGGTACTGGGAGGCATCGGTTCGATCCCTGGTGCTGTTCTTGGTGGGCTGGTGCTGGGCCTGACTGAAAGCTTTGCTACCGGTTATGTATCCAGCGATTACGAGGATGTATTCGCCTTTTCATTATTAGTGCTAATCCTGATATTTAAGCCATCAGGACTGCTCGGAAAAGCGGAGATTCAAAAAGTATGATCTCTTTAAAAGAAAGTAAACGATCTCTTTCTATATCACTATGGTTTATGTTTCTCACCTTTCCTATCATGGTCATCAAGGTCGACCCGCTGGAAAAAACCATCGACATGCGCTGGGAAAACATGCTGCTAGTCGGCTTTGGTAGCTTTGTACTGTCAATTGCCAGCCGGATTTTTTTCGAGCGCAGACGTAGGCAACAGGTAAACAAAACTCTGGAAAAAGC
This sequence comes from Gammaproteobacteria bacterium, assembly GCA_050295575.1. GTDB lineage: Bacteria > Pseudomonadota > Gammaproteobacteria > JACNJF01. The sequence goes on from JBNKPX010000014.1 coordinate 19,886, forward strand.
AGAAAGTCTGAGCATTCTGCAAATTATCCAGCGCGAAAGGCGCTACCTATACCCTCTTGCCTTTGCCTCGCTGGCTTTTGCACTATTGTTTCCACATATATTTTCTACCTACCAGACTAATGTCATGGTTACAGCTTTGATGTACGTGGTGCTTGGCCTGGGCTTGAATATTGTGGTCGGTGTTGCTGGTTTGCTGGATCTGGGCTATGTCGCATTCTATGCGGTGGGTGCCTACAGCTACGCCCTGTTAAACATGCATTTTGACCTGGGGTTCTGGATGGTATTGCCGATTGGTGCCATTTTGGGTGCTTTTCTGGGAATTTTACTGGGCTTTCCAGTACTTAGATTACGTGGAGATTACCTGGCAATTGTCACTCTGGGTTTTGGTGAAATAATTCGTTTGATCCTGGAAAACTGGAATGAATTCTCGCAGGGCCCCAGTGGTATAGCCAATATAGATCGACCCGGCTTTTTCGGTATGGATATGGATTTAAACCAATCGATTACCTATCTGTATTACCTGATGATATTAATGGTGATCTTTACCATCTTTGTGGTGAATCGCCTGCAAAACTCTCGTCTGGGACGAGCCTGGTTAGCCCTACGTGAGGATGAAATTGCCTGTCAGGCCATGGGTATAGATAAAACCAAAACCAAGCTGACCGCTTTTGCCCTGGGAGCAACCTGGGCTGGTATGGTGGGCGTTATCTTTGCTGCTAAAACAACCTTTATCAATCCTTCCAGTTTTACCTTTCTTGAATCTGCCATCATTCTCGCCATCGTTGTACTCGGTGGCATGGGCTCTATCCTTGGCGTCATTCTGGGTGCTCTGTTTCTGATTCTTTTACCAGAGTATCTACGCGCACTATCTGATTATCGCATGCTTGCTTTCGGCATTATTATGGTCAGCATGATGGTGTTCAGACCACAGGGGCTTATCGCTCAGGTGCGACGGCATTATCACTATAAGCCGAATCATCAGGGGGACAAGGAATGAGCCGCCCTATTCTGGAAGTTAGTGGTTTAGGTATGAGCTTCGGCGGTATACGCGCGGTTAATGAGGTGAACCTGCAGGTGCATGCTGGTGAAATCATCGCTCTGATTGGCCCTAACGGCGCTGGCAAAACCACTTTTTTCAACTGTATCACTGGTATTTACAAACCCACGCAGGGAGAGGTCAAACTCAATACTCCCGGCGGTATAAGCCACAAACTGAATGGCCTAAAACCCAATCAGGTGGCAGAAAAAGGGCTAGCTCGTACCTTTCAGAATATCCGTCTGTTCAGCAATATGACGGTACTGGAAAATGTCATGATCGGGCGGCATTGCCGTACCTCTTCATTTATCTTTGGTGCGATTTTTAGACCCCGCTCTACCATACAGGAAGAAAATGACATCATCGAAATGAGTTATCAGATGCTAAAAAAGGTGGGCCTGGAAAAACATGCTAACGAGCTGGCGAGTAATCTATCCTATGGTGAGCAACGCCGACTGGAGATTGCACGTGCCCTCGCTACAGAGCCCGCACTATTATTACTCGATGAGCCTGCTGCGGGCATGAACCCACAGGAAACTTCGCAACTAGAAGAACAGATTCTTAAATTACAGCAGGAAGGTCAGGCGATTCTATTGATTGAACATGATATGAAACTGGTCATGAACCTGTCACATCGACTGTATGTACTGGATTACGGTAATTTAATTGCTAGTGGTACGCCCGAGCAAATTCGTGAAAATCCAGCTGTTATCAAAGCCTATCTGGGGGAAGATGTCGATGCTTGAACTCCATCAGGTACATAGCCACTATGGAAATATCTCCGCACTCAAAGGCATTACACTAAATATAAATGAAGGTGAAATCATCACCCTCATTGGTGCCAATGGTGCAGGTAAAAGCACCACCTTGATGTCTATCTGCGGCGTTGTCCCACCCAGTAAGGGCAGCATTAAATTCGAAGGCCAATCGATTCATAAATTAGCGCCGGACCAGATCGTAAAACTAGGCATCAGCCAGGTACCCGAAGGACGACATATCTTCCCGCACCTGAGCGTTCAGGAAAATCTCGATCTGGGAGCCTTCCTACGTGATGATCATGCTGCCATCAAAAGCGACCTGAAATACGTCTACGAGCTATTTCCGATACTGTCACAACGTAAGCATCAACCCGGTGGAAACCTGAGTGGTGGTGAACAACAGATGCTCGCAATCTCACGTGCATTAATGGCTCGACCTCGCCTGTTATTACTGGATGAACCTTCTATGGGGCTGGCACCTTTGATCATCAAACAGATATTCGACATTATCAAAATGATCAACAAGGAACAGAACACGACCATCTTTCTAGTTGAACAGAATGCAAATCAGGCACTACAGATCGCAGATAGAGGCTATGTGATTGAGAATGGCTGCATTACTTTAACCGACAGGGCCGAAGCGCTAACTCAAAACCCAGAGGTACAAAAGGCTTATCTGGGTATATAAAACAATACGAGGTTAAAATTATTGTTTATGCTAAATACTTCTTTTTAGTTTTGGTATTGAGCGTAGCTTAGGTAAAGGAAGAAAATGTGAAAACACTTGCCATACTAACAGTCATTGCGGCCCTCACTGTCGCGGGGTATTACGGATACACCAGTTATCAGAAACAATTATTACTGGAACAGTCCGTAGCCCGCCTTGAACAGGAAAAGCAGGCCCTACAAGCTGCGCAGGCAAGCCAGGATATCTTGGCCCTGAACCAGTTCATTGCTGATCATCCGCAATCCGACTGGCTAGAAAAAGCCATCTATGAACGTGATAAACTTGCCTACCATCAGGCCGCAGAAACTGGGCAGATCTCAGCACTGGAAGAATTTATTTCCCAGTATCAAGGTAGCCAATGGATATCACAGGCCCAAAGTCGGTTACAACGATTACAACAGGAACAAAAACGTCAGGAAGATATTGTAAGAAAAAAGCAACAATTAGAACTTCAGCGTCAACAGATGGCTGATCAGCTATCAACGAATATCGGACTACTAGAAGATAAAACCACTGACACTCTCACTACAGGCACCACTCCAACAACACCCACTCCCGAGAAAAAAACCAGCAAAGGCTTAAGCAGTAGAGAGCGGGTTGCTCGTGCTCTGGCGATTTACCAGAAACAACGACAACAGGAACAGCATTCTGATACCAAACAGCAGGAAGAAGACCGTAAAGAAGAGCAGATAAAGAGACGTTGTCAACAGATTAAGGATCAGATCGCACAATACAATAATAGAAGAATCAAATGGTATGATCTGGACGGTAGTGGAAAGAGAGTCTATCTAAATAAAAAGCAGGTCAGCATCAGTAGAAAACGTCTTAGGGAAGAATACAATCAAAACTGTGAGTGAAGGAAGAGATATCACATGATTTAATGCTGCAGTCTTTGTATAATCCCGCAGCATCAAGTCCCCGTGGCACAATTGGATAGCGCGGCTCCCTCCTAAGGAGCAGGTTAGAGGTTCGAACCCTCTCGGGGACGCCATAAATAAAGGACAGGACCTCGCGTCCTGTTTTTTATTTATGGCATCTGTGTGGTTGAGGTGAGAACCTCTGGTTCGACAAAATCGTCTCGAGCGATTTTGATCGCACGCAGTGCAACCCACAAGGCGAAGCACAGGGATAATGTGTGTAGTAACTCCTTTCTCGAGCTCTATCAACAAATTTGTTCTTTGTTGAGTCATTAGGGCCTGCAGGTTAAGGGAGCGAAAAATATCGTCATGACCTTCAATCCTGCAAATCTCACTCAATTCATCATCAATATCCAGCATCCAGCAGGCACGGCGCTAAATGGTGGTCAGGGCGATGCCACCTGGTTGATTAATATCAAGGATGTTATTGCCCTCCCTGTGTAGAAATAGAGGATAAAAATGATGAACGCCATGAATCAAAACACGGTCACAGAGAGCTTAAAACCTGTAATCATGAAGATGACTGCGACTTCATCGAGAAGCTCGATCAAAGCCAGTAGTTAGCATATCTCTTCCAGAAGTCATTGCTGAAATACTGAGGAATGATATTCGAATAGATTAACTACTGGCAAAACCGGAAAAACCTGCGATAAAGCAGGTGTTTCTAATTATAAGAATGGAAACCCTGGATCATTGTTAAACGCATAAAAAAAACCACCTAAATGAATACAAGGTGGGTAATTCTGAGGATATATAATGAAGATTAGCCTATTTGAGCAATATTGCTGGATTTTAGACTACACAAAGAAAAACCAGCACAAGGCTGGTTTTTCTTGTTCTTAATTGTATTAAGTAAGCTCTGAATTAATCAGAGGTTGCTTAATTAAATGCTATAACCCACCTCGTCATGCGAGACCAGATCAAGCCCTTCGGTTTCCTGCTCTTCGCTAACCCGTAGCGCGACAAACATCCCAACAACCTTCAGGATGACGTAGGTTACCACTGCAGTCCAGGCAGCAATTGATAGTATGCCAATGACCTGCACCATTACCTGAGACCCGATAGTCATACCATCCGCAAGGCCTGATCCACCGAATTGATCAGCCACGAATACTCCGGCAAACAAGGTACCTAAAATCCCGCCGACACCGTGTACGGGAAATACATCCAGCGAGTCATCGATACGTAAATGCTGTTTAAGGTACATAGTAGAGGTAAAACAGATAATACCAGCACTTAAGCCAATAAATAATGCGGCCATAGGTCCAACATAACCAGATGCAGGGGTAATGGTACCCAGACCGGCCACCATACCGGTGACAATACCCAGTGCCGAAGGTTTACCGAACTTAATCCATTCAATCATCATCCAGGTAAAAGCGCCCGTTGCAGCCGAGATATGGGTGACCAGCATAGCCATGCCTGCATCACCGTTCGCAGCAACTGCACTACCTGCATTAAATCCAAACCACCCTACCCACAGCATACCAGCGCCAGTAACAGTCATGGTCAGGTTATGTGGAGTCATCTGATGGGTTAAAAAACCCTTACGATTTCCCAGCACCATTGCCGATACCAGAGCACCAACACCTGCTGTTATATGCACTACTGTGCCGCCAGCAAAGTCCAGTAGACCTTTTTTTGCCAGCCAGCCACCGCCCCATACCCAGTGGCATACGGGTAAATAAACCAGCAAAAACCACAGCAGGCTGAAGATTATCATGGCAGAAAACCGCATACGCTCAGCAAAACCGCCCACGATGAGTGCCGGAGTAATTATCGCGAAGGTCATCTGGAACATCAGGAAAACCGAATCAGGTATAGACCCATTGACTGAACTGCGAGACACATCAGCAAGGAAAAAATTACTGCTACCACCTATCCAGTCATTAAATGATCCTCCGTTGGAGAATGCCAGGCTATAACCGACAACCACCCAGACTATGGTTACAATACAGGTGATTGCAAAGCATTGCATGAGAACCGATAACACATTCTTGGTGCGTACCAGACCACCGTAAAACAAAGCCAGCCCCGGCAGGGTCATAAAAAGTACCAGAGCCGTTGAGGTCAATATCCAGGCCGTATCACCGGTATCAATAGCGTCTGCCGCAAAACTGGATTGAGGCAATAAGAGAAGAGCAATAAGAGAGATATAAAGCGTCATCGGATACCCTCTCCCTTATAAAGCTGTTGAGCCAGACTCACCGGTGCGAATTCGAATCACATTTTCCAGTGCGGTAATAAATATTTTTCCATCGCCGATCTTGCCTGTATTCGCTGCATTGGTTATGGCTTCGATTACCTGCTCTACCATCTCTTCATCAACTGCAATATCCAGCTTCACCTTGGGGATGTATTCAACTTGATATTCAGCACCACGATATAATTCAGTATGGCCTTTTTGACGACCAAAGCCTTTAACTTCTCCTACCGTCATACCCTGAATGCCTATCTCAGCCAGCGCAGAACGTACATCGTCCAGTTTGAAAGGTTTAATAATTGCAGTAACGATTTTCATGAGACCTCCTATGAATGTATGCGACACATTGTAAAAGCCTCCCCGAAATGGAGCAAGGTTTGAATATATGCCCCATTTGAGTGCAAACTCAGCAAAAACTTATTTGTTACATGATTTATTTGCTTTTTATTATCTTCTGGAGAACACCGCCATGGATTCAACATGAGCAGTCTGTGGGAACATATCCATCATGCCCAGGTGGGTTAAACGATAGCCTTTATCACATAATAGCCTGGCATCACGTACCAGACTGGATGGCTGGCAGGAAACATAGACAATGGTTTTTGCCTGCATCGTGGGTAAGTGCTCGGCAATCTCATACGCTCCAGATCGGGGCGGATCAAGCAGTATTTTATCGAATTTCTGCTTCATCCAGACATCAGATGCATCAATTTTGGTCAAATCTGAGGCAAAATACTCGGTATTGACCAGGCCATGTTCACGTGCATTTTCCTTAGCTCTGGCCACCATGGCGTCATCCCCTTCCACCCCGATGACCTGTTTTGCCAGCTGCGCCATAGGCAGTGTGAAATTCCCCAGTCCACAGAATAGATCGAGCACCTGGTCATCTGGTTGTATATCCAGAAATCCCAGGGCTTGTCTAACCATCTGTTGATTTATATCAGCATTAACCTGAGTAAAGTCACTGGATTTAAATCGAATAGAGATGTCATTATCCTGTAATGGTTTGAAGCGCAGAATTTGTTGCTCTGGATAGAGTGGAGTCACAGAATCAGCGCCGCCAGGTTGAAGCTGCACCCAGAAACCGCTGTCTACAGCATATTGATAGAGCTTTGCTCGATCAGACTCTGACAAAGGCTTTAAATGGCGAAACACCAGCATGCAATTTTCATCATCTGCAGCTACTTCTATCTGAGGAATGCTGTCGCGTGCTTCCAGCCCCGTAATCAACTCCATCAGCTCTGGCATATGCTGCCCTACCCGTTCTATCAGGATTGGACATTGCTGCATATCGGCAAGATAGGGTTTGTTGCGTTCACGAAAGCCAATTAGCAGGCGTTCTTTTTTGATCACATATTTCACCCCTAGACGCGCCTTGCGGCGATACCCCCAGGGCTCGGTGGTGAGCGCAGGCAACCATTCACCTACCTCAATTCCTGCATGCTCTACCATTTCATGTACCGCCTGCTGCTTTAAGCGTAGCTGGGTTTCGGAGCTAACATGTTGCATGCTACAACCACCACACACGGTAAAATTTGGGCAATGTGGTTGTATACGGTCTGGTGAAGGTGAAATAACCTCCATGACAGTGGCTTCTGAATATTTTTTGGTGGTTTTGTTAACCTGAATCTTTACCACCTCACCAGGTAAGGCTGCAAATACAAAAACAATTTTACCATTATGGTGACAAATACCACGACCTTCGTGTGATAGACCTTCAATAGTAGCTTCAAACGGCTCCGGTAATTGCCGCTTGCGATTTCTTCTAGACATATTTTTTTGCCTGGGTTAGTAGTCGATCCAGTTTTTTTCAAACTCGATCAAATGAGGATGTTCAGATTTTAATAATTCTGCACGGACCAATGCACAACGCGCATCATATTCTGTGGTGGTGAGATGAGCTCGATTTCTTTCCCAGTTAAGATAAAGCAAATATGTATTAAGCACCTTAATCTCTGTACGCTTACACAGAGCTGTAAAATCATACTCTGGTGATGACTCCTTGATCCTGTTTTCCGATTCATTAAGATTTCCCGGAAAGCCACACAGAATAGCTATTTCATTCAGCTCGGCAACGGTATCCTTGCGATAAGCAGCCAGCACGTCCATTAAATCAGTATGCCGCTGGTGATAGCGTGACAGATAATTATCCTGTCTGAACTGGCTGTCGTTTTCTCCGCTTTCCCAGTACCTGGCCGCATTTAACGGGTATTTCATCGAGCGGTAATGAATCAATGGCATTTCAAAACCATTACCTCCCCAGGTAACCAGGCGTGGTGTATAGCGATCTATGCCATCGTAGAAACGCTGCAGCAAATCCTGTTCGCTCGATTGCTCATCGCCCAGAGACCATACCGTGAAACGCTCATCACTTGACCATACTGCCGAGATGGCGGCAATTTTTTGCAGATGAAACGGGAAAGATTCATTGTTCGATAACTGCCTGCGTTTATGCAGCACAGCACATGCGACATCATCATCCGACAGACCATGTAGATCATACAATCTCCTTGCGCCATCAATATCGGGGACTGTCTGTATTGCGAATACAAGTACATTCATATCTATATACGGGGATGCTTAGGCGGGAAATACATCTGTGGACAGATAGCGGTCACCTCTATCACACACGATACTGACGATGGTAGCGTTTTCCAGAGTTTGCGCTAAGCGTAATGCCACTGCGGCCGCTCCACCTGATGATATACCACAAAAAATCCCTTCTTTAGCGGCCAGATCACGCGTGGTCTGTTCCGCCTCCTGCTGGGTGACACCAAGTATTTGATCAATATTAGTCGAATCATAAATCTCAGGCAGATACTCTTCTGGCCAGCGCCTGATACCAGGAATTGTAGCCCCATCTGCCGGTTGAACTCCGACTACCTGTATCGCAGGATTCACTTCCTTGAAATATCTGGCGCAACCCACGATAGTACCCGTAGTACCCATCGAGCTAACAAAATGGGTGATACCCTGAGCAGTCTGCTGCCAGATTTCAGGGGCTGTGTTTTCATAGTGGGCGAGTGGATTATCGGGGTTGGCAAACTGATCCAGCACTCTACCCTTACCTTTTGCCTGCATCTCTAAAGCCATATCACGTGCCACCATCATATCTTCAGCGAGGATAAGTTCAGCACCGTAGGCTTTCATCACAGCACGACGTTCCTGACTCATATTGGAAGGCATTATAATAATCATATGGTATCCCTTAATGGCTGCAGCCATAGCCAGTGCTATGCCAGTATTTCCACTAGTGGCCTCGATTAAGGTATCACCCGGTTTAATATCACCGCGTAGTTCAGCATGCTGGATCATACTCAGTGCCGGACGGTCCTTAACTGACCCGGCCGGATTATTGCCTTCCAGCTTTAGCATGATTTTGTTGCTTGAATTCTCAATGCCTAAACGCTGCAATGTTACCAGGGGAGTATTTCCGATATAATCTTCGAGTTTCATAAGGTTTAATTACAAAAAAATTGATGCATAGTTTACTTGATTCAGCGAGCTTAAACTATGGCAATACGGTTTTGATAAAGGGGTTTAAATTGAATAAGTATGTATTTCTCTGTCTGACGTTATTAAACGTTATCCCTGTTTTTGCGGACAGCACTCAAACCATGGATTATGAGGCTGGAAGCGACTTCTTTGGTGAAGCTCCAGTAGTACTTACCGTATCGCGTATGCATAAACCTCTAGATGAGTCACCGGCCTCGGTAAGTATTATTGACCGCCAGATGATTCGCGACTCTGGCGCTCGTCAGATAGCCGATATCTTTCGTATGGTTCCCGGGTTTATCGTTGGCTATTATTCGGGCAATGAATCTCTGGTCACTTATCAGGGCTTAGGTAATAGATATCAGCGACAGTTGCAGGTATTGATCGATGGTCGATCTGTCTTTATACCATCATATGGGGGTGTGCCATGGACAAACCTGCCTCTACTGTTAGAAGACATTGAACGAGTAGAAATCACCCGTGGTCCCAATGCAGTCACCTATGGCGCTAATGCTTTTCTGGCAACCATCAATATCATCACCCGTCATGCTGCCGAGGATGCAGGTAGTGAGGTGATAATTACTCAGGGTTTAGGCGATGAGAGTTCTACCAGCGATGTATATGCCCGTTATGGTAATAACTATGGCGACCTGGACTGGCGCATTTCAGCTGGTCGGGAAAAAGACGATGGCTACGACAATGTACATGACTCCAAGGTTCTGGAAAAATTTAATATCCGTGCAGATTATCTATCTGATTACAATCAGTTCTGGACAATTCAGGCTGGTCTAAATCAAACAAAAGCTGGTGTTGGTGATGGCGGCTTTCAGGACATCTTTCGTGACGAGGATATCAGTAATAGTTACCAGAACATAAAATGGGAAATGGTGGAAGATAATTCGAACACCACAGCATTATTCACACACACTCGACAGGTCGTTCAAGATAAATTCAAATCAGGTGCAATAAATGAATTAGCAGCAGTTCTTGAAAATAACCTAATAAACTCACTATCCATACTTAGCTTACCTCCATTTTATACAGATATAGATTTTGGCCGCAAATCGGACAGACTAGATTTTGAGATATATCAAAGCTTGAACCTTAACTCGAAAACCAAGCTATTATATGGTGGAAGCCTGCGTAAGGACGAGGTCATTTCTAATTTCCTCTTCAATGATGAACTAGCACATACCGTTGATACCAAACGCTTATTCAGCAGTGTCGAATGGAAATCACAAAACGATCTTATTTTAGATTTTGGTATTATGCTGGAGGATACAAATTATACTGACAACGAGATTTCGCAAAGAATATCTTTACTAAAAAAGTTTGGCCAACACCGACTGAGATTAGTATCATCAACAGCTAAAAGGAACCCCATTTTGTGGGAACTAATAGGCGAAACCCAATACATCGTATCAGTCCCCGAACCATTCAATAAAGATCTTCCACTTTTAACGTGGCGCGCAAATACCGATCTCAACCCGGAAAGAATTAAATCTACTGAAATTGGATTATTCACAGAATCTTTAAGTAGACAACTGTCTACCGATATTAAACTTTTTCATTATGAAATTCAGGATCAAATAAATATTAAGGGACAAACACTTGCCGTTGATCCTTCTAATAACATTAATAAAGAACAAATTTATGGTACCGCGATAAATGAAGGGAACACCATTGTAAACGGGCTGGATCTATCTTTTAACTTTAGCCCCGTATTTAAACAATATCGCCTGTTTGGAGGGATGAGTATTGTAAAAGTAAAAGAAAGCATTGACGATTTTGCAGATTCATATCCAGACCATACTGTATACCTTGGAGGCCATTATAACTTAAGGCAGTATCATCAATTATCCAGTGCTTTGTATATCGTGGATGACATGACATGGATTGGCGAAAAACATCCAATAGATGGCTATACCAAACTGGATTTACGCTATCAATACACTATTGAGCCATCGCACGAGCTCACCGTTGAATTAATAGGTCAGAATTTACTCGATGACTACAATGACCACAACAATAACAGATTTCATAGTAAGGCCTACCTATTAAGATTGGCTGGGAAATTTTAATTAAGCTATGCAGGGAGATTTTTCATATTCAAGGAAGGCATATCGAGGGCTAGTGTTATTCTGGCTATGGTTATTGCCACTAACGATAATAGCCAGTGAAAATAATATTCTGATTATAAAGAGTAACGAAAACAGCTTTTTCAATCAAAGCATCGAAAAACTCATCAACATGACTGAGCACAATGTTAAGTTTAATATCATCAATGCAAAAATATTCGAAAAAAATCCACAGAATTTCCAGCCAGGAGCCATCATCACTCTGGGTTACAGGGCAGCTCAATTAACCACTGAGATAGAAGAAAAAATACCGGTTATTCATAGTTATCTCACCGAGTTTCAATTGAAAAGTCACGGTATGAACAAACCACACTATAGCGTTTTATTAGATCAACCCATAGAGCGGTATTTTCATTTTATTAAACGATTACTAGACATTGAAAGCGTAGGCTTGCTAAAAACTTCGGATAACAGCTACGGTCGTAAAAAATTAAAACGACTGGAAAGATCCACTGCGCTAAAGATTAATCAATATATATTTAACCCTGATGAAAACCATGGCCCGGTATCGACTGTGCGCAATATATTGCAAACTAATGATGTATTGCTAAGCCTGCCAGACCCCACGATATTCAACCATCAAACACTGAAAGGGGTTCTACTTGCTTCCTACAGGCTCAACAAACCGGTAATCAGCTATTCACCCTCGCATGTTAATTCTGGAGCACTAGCAGCAATTTATACCTCACCCCCGCAAATTGGAGAGCAGCTAGCGAATATTCTGAATAAGTTACTGGAAGGAAAATTAACTCCTAAAGATCACAAAAACTACGCCAATAATTTTGAGATTAAGATTAATCGGCAGGTTGCACATTCATTGAACATTGAATTACCTTCCGATGATCAAATCATCAGTCAAATGCGATCAGGAGAATTTAAGTGAGGCATCACAGCATCAAGTTACAGATTCTGATGGTTATGATGATCCCGATATTTATGACTGCAGCTATACTGTCATATATCCATGTTAACAATAGCATCTCTCAGGCAGAAAAAATCCTGCAGAACAAAGGGGAAATTATTGCCAAACAGATTGCAGGTGCATCAGAATTTGATTTGTTTTCAGGTAACTATGAGCATATTCAATACCTGCTAAACAGATCAATTAATACTAACGACATTGTTTTCACTGCAGTGTACGATAGCAAGGGGAATCAGGTAGCAAAAGTCAGTGGAACAGAATATTCAGGCTCTAATAGCTCACAATATTTATATTATCGTTATCCAATTCAAACTCAGAATCTGGAAGGATCAGATGTATTCAGCACACAACTAGCCTCTTCACCAGACAGCTTCCGTAATCTGGGCTGGGTCCACTTATATATCTCACGTCAGCGCCTGTATGAAAGTAAGATTTCAATCTACCGTGAAGCATTGATTGTCTTCTGCGCCACCATGCTACTAGCCGTTGTCCTTACATTTTTTATCAGCCGTCGAATAACACAACCGGTATTTACTCTGATAAATTATCTGAAAAAGATTGAAACTGGACACCTGGGTGAAGTCATCAAACCAGTTGAAAATAATGAAATTGGTGACGTACAAAAGGGCTTTAATAGCATGTCTCAATCCCTGCTTGCTAACCGCATGCAACTGGATCAAAAAATAAAAACCGCCACACTTGATTTGATGAATGCTATTACTGACCTGGAATATAAAAACCGTGAAATTTCTCTAGCCAGAGATGAAGCGCAAAATGCAAATAAGGTTAAGACACAATTTCTGGCTAATATTAGCCATGAAATTAGAACTCCGATCAATGGCATAAAAGGTTTTGCCAACTTACTGACACAGACAGGATTAACTTCACAGCAACGTCGCTATGCCGAGATTATCAACCAGTCCACTTCTGATCTAAGCAGCATCGTGAATGAAGTTCTGGATTTTTCCAAGTTAGAATCCGATAAAGTCGACATTATTCAGGAACAGTTTGATTTATATGAACTGGTCGAATCAACTCGCGACAGCCTGTTTACTGCTGCCATGGATAAAAATATAGACCTGTATCTCACCATATACAGTGATACCCCCCAATACCTGTCAGGAGATAAGTTGCGTCTAAAACAGATATTGATAAACCTTATTGGTAATGCAATTAAATTCACGGATACCGGTTACGTAGAAATCGTGGTCTATCTGGAAGAACAAACTGACCAACAGGTTGTTCTTAAATTCAAAATCAGAGATTCAGGAATTGGTATCTCTAAAAACGATCAGAAACAATTATTCCAGGCTTTCAAGCAGATTGAGTCTGACAGCAATCGGCGCTTTTCGGGGACAGGGCTTGGGCTGGTAATATCAAAAAATCTTGCCCGGCTGATGGGGGGGGATATTATTTTAGACAGCGTCACTAACTTTGGCTCCTTATTTACTCTAACCTTACCTTTCACGGCCTGTGAAGAAGCTGACTCTGAAGTGCAGCCATCTGATGGTATACAGACCTGCCTGTTGATAGCATTTGACCAAAAACCCCTGAATGAGGTTCAGTCACTGTATAATCGCGCCGGATTCAATACCGAGTTTATACTGATAGAGCCGGAGATGGATAGCCAAAGAGTTCAGTCGCAGATATCACAGAACCTGGTTTATATTGATTGTATTGTTCTTGATTTGAGGCATGCGACCTTAAAACCAGATGATCTTTTTGACAAAAAAATACAGAATGAAAAACGCATTATTGTCATGCATTACGACTTATCTCTGGCTCAACTACCAAAACAAACCAACTATGAATTCATCTCGGTAATTAATACCTGCAAGAACTTATACCGACTGCTATCTCAAGATGATCAGGTCTTTGAGGAGCATATTACCCCCTCTCGTAAGCAGGAAGTTATCCCGCATAGTGTACTTATCGTAGATGACAATCCCATTAACCTGGCTTTAGCTGTTGAACTTACCCAGATGTGGGGGCATCTTCCTTTTGAAGCAAGTAATGCTCAACAGGCCATGCAATTATTTCGTATCAAGACCTTTGATTTAATACTACTGGATATCCAGATGCCAGAAATAGATGGTGTTAAATTAATGCAGATGATGCGCGAAGAAAAACCGGATCTAAAAGCGCCGATTGCGGCCATTACGGCAAATATTCTAAGCAGCGAACAAAAGCGATTACTGGACCTGGGTTTTGACGCCTATTTTAGGAAACCCATCGAAGAAAACAAACTTCGGGCTCTGCTTGATCAAGCTGAGGTTGCTGATGAGATAACTCAGCAAGAAACAGCTGCGGAAAATTTGGAGTTATCAGTAGATCAGGCTTTAACCTTAAAGCTATCTGCCAGTAACCGAAAACTGATGGATCAGGTATTCAGCATGCTGCTTAAGGAGATCCCATCTTACCGGCAAAATATTCAGCAAGCGACTGAGCAAACATCCCTGGCTGATTTTGAACGAATTATGCATAAACTACATGGTGTTACCTGCTACGCAGGGTTACCAAAACTAAAACATTTGTTAGATGAGTATGAGGCAGTTAAAAAGAATGCCGCTCATAAAATTCCATCTATCGCACAAAGTATCAGTGAAGAGCTGGTAGAGATCGATAAAATTCTCAAAGCTCAGAATATTGATGGAACGGTAGTTTAATCACGCTCCATTACAACCATGGCCACAGCATAGTGCTTTTCATCTGACAAACTTAACAGGCTTCGAGTAACTTTTTGCTGTTGACTTATAGATAGTGCAAAATCATGTAAGCGGAGTTCTGGCTTACCTCGGTCATCATTCACAATTTCTATAGAGTGAAAATTCATTCCACCAGAAATTCCCGTACCTAAGGCTTTACTAGCCGCCTCTTTCGCAGCAAACCTGCTGGCTAAAAAAGTAGCAGAGCCATTACGCTGTTGAAACCTGGAAAACTCCTGTTCAGTCAGCAGGCGATGTGCAAATTTCTCACCAAAGCGCTCCAGAAGCTTTTGTATGCGAGATATTTCAACTATATCTACGCCAAGACCGGTTATCATTTTATCAATCTGGCTTCAATCATCAGGCGCTTCATCTCTCTTACCGATGAAGCCAGTCCATTGAATATGGCATCAGCAATAATAGCATGACCAATATTTAGCTCTACAATCTTTGGATTACGAGCAATGGGGTAAACATTATGAATATGCAATCCATGGCCAGCGTTTACCTGCAGCCCTTTGGCATAGGCATAATCCACAGCATGGTTTATCTGTTGTAGTAATTCCTGCTGATGCTGACCCGTTGCATCTGCATAATGGCCTGTGTGTATCTCAATACAGGGTGCTCCACAGGCGAGAGCTGCATCAATTTGCGCTTCATTAGCATCTATAAACAGTGACACGCGTGTCCCCTGCTTTGCCATGCGTTCACAGGCCTGTTTTATGCGTTCAAAACCCTGTACAACATCAAGACCACCTTCAGTGGTTAGCTCTTCCCTTTTTTCTGGAACCAGACAGCAGTCCTGGGGTTGTAACTCTTCGGCAAAAGCCAGCATTTCATCTGTAACCGCCATTTCCAGATTCAGTTTGGTTTGCACCATCTGCTTTAACAGATAGCAGTCCCTTTTCTGTATATGTCGCTGGTCTTCACGCAAATGAAAGGTGATAGAATCCGCACCTGACTGTTCTGCAATAACTGCAGCTGTCACCGGGTCTGGGTAAGTTGTCCCCCTGGCCTGACGCAAGGTAGCAACGTGATCAATATTTATCCCTAGCAAAATACTCTGTGTATTCATAATTATGCTTTGCCCTTTTTACTGTTAATCATTTGTTGATAAAACTGACGAGATTGTAGCGCTCTACCCTGCAGGTTGAAATCAATAATCGTACGCATCAATCGTTTTGCGGCCTGTCTGGTAGATGTTGATGAGAAATCACAGGCCCGTATTGCGATCAATTGCTCAGCTGAAAAAGCGTTATTATCATGCTCGTCTGCAGAAAATAAACCCGCTGATGGATCTATCTGGTACCTTGAATTTTCTACGATTGGCTGGCCTGCTGGAGACGCAATATTCAACTCCGGCATCAAGCCCAATGAGGTCAACAGGTTAAACTCAAAGTTTCTGAGCAACGGTTCCAGCGATGCTGCATCAAGTTGCAGCAGGGTAAGTTGATATAACTCAAACAGCTCTGTATAGGGATCCTGTTTGGGTAACAGGTACATGAGTAATTCATTAAGATAAAAAACTGCGATCAGGCAGGAATCAGTCACCTCAAGTGATCGGCTTTCAATAGTGGTTAACAGCTTTAAGTCAGAGCGTCCACTCCAGCCTAGCTGTAATCGGTTAGCAATCTGAAAATGCGAAACATCGCGTCGTTTTCGTGCTCCTCGCGCTAACAGACTCATGCGTCCATAATCACGAGTAAATAATTCAAGAATCAGGCTGGAGTTTTGATATTCGCGGCGATGGAGCAGGAATGCCGCTTGATCATTGACGTGCATATCCATCGGTTATATACGGATAAAGCGTTCAGATGGAATCATTCATTAGAATAGCCAAAGGCGGCTAGCGAGCGCTCATCATCAGACCAGTCTTCACGCACCTTAACCCATAATTGTAGATAAACCTTGCTATCGACAAGGCGTTCAATATCTTTACGCGCTTCCGAACCTATTTTCTTCAGCATGCGCCCCTGGTTTCCAATCACAATGCCCTTTTGTGATTTTCGTTCCACCCAGATAGAGGCCGAAATACGCACCATATCTTCTTCGTTAACATAATGCTCAACATTGACGGTTAATGCGTAGGGTAATTCCTGAGTCAGCATGCGAAACAGTTTTTCACGTACAATTTCAGCTACGATGAACCGCATCGGTTTATCGGTTAACTGGTCTGCTGGAAAATGTGGGATACCGATAGGCAGACGTGAACGTATTTGAACCATTAGCTGATCCAGATTTTGTTTTTCCAGCGCTGAGATCGGGATAATATCAGCATCAGGCAGCCACAATGACACCTTTTGCATCAGCGGCAACAGATCCTGTTTTTTTATCTGATCGATCTTATTGATCAGAATCAGTACGTTAGTATGCTTTTTCAGTCCCTGTAGAATCTGTTCGTCATCACCATTAATACTCCTGGCTTCCAGCAATACGCATATTAAATCGACATCACTCAACATGCTGGTTGCGGCCCGATTCATGTATCGATTGATAGCTTTTTTCTGACTTTGGTGTATGCCAGGGGTATCAACGAAGATACATTGAAACTCCTCTGTAGTGAGAATACCTAGAATCTGGTGACGAGTGGTTTGTGGACGATGCGCGGTAATGCTTAACTTCTCACCCACCAGAGCATTCATCAGCGTTGACTTTCCCGTATTGGGTTTGCCAACCAGAGCCACATAACCACATTGAAAGCCTTCAATATTCATTTTTTTGCCTGACCAAGGGCTCGGGATGCAGCCATTTGCTCAGCCTT
Source organism: Gammaproteobacteria bacterium (assembly GCA_050295575.1). Taxonomy (GTDB): domain Bacteria; phylum Pseudomonadota; class Gammaproteobacteria; genus JACNJF01. The sequence goes on from JBNKPX010000014.1 coordinate 37,548, forward strand.
TTTTCGGCTGGCCCCCTTACCCTGAGCAATGATATTCATTGCATCGATTCGACATTCGACAGTAAAGGTTTGATCATGAGATTTGCCTTCGGTTTGTACCACTTCATATTCAGGCAAATCGTGTTTATGGCTTTGCAGGTATTCCTGCAATGTAGTTTTAGGGTCTTTCAAATCACCGGGAGAAGGAAGCGTGACCAGATAATCTTCGTACAGGAATAGAATCGTTTTTTTACATTGCTCAAAGCCGCCGTCCAGAAATATCGCTCCAAATAGCGCTTCCATAGCATCTGATAGAATTGAGGCTCGTCTATAGCCTCCACTTTTAAGTTCTCCGCTACCCAGCTGCAGGAAATCACCCAGATTGATATCACGTGCAACTGTCGCCAGCGCATCTTCCTTTACCAGACTGGCTCGAACCCGGCTAAGTTCTCCCTCCGTTGCATCGACCAGACGAACAAACAGGTGCTCGGAAATTACCAGACCTAAAATACTATCTCCCAGGAATTCCAGCGTTTCATTATTATTATTCTTTGAAAAGCTCCGATGTGTCATCGCAGTCTGCAGTAATTCATCATCTTTAAATTGATAATGAATCACTACCTGCAATTGTTGCAACGATTTCACCTGTTAATCTCAACAGAGTAATTGAATTTTGCAACAAGATATAATTGAGCGATATAAGGCTTTTCGACTGTATAATCTACAGTGATGGTAGTGATGCCTTCTTTACGCTCAAAACTGACATTCTCTCGTTTGACACCTCGAACCTGATTAATCAATAGACGTTTACTAATTGCAGTCCATAAGTCCCTTTTGGACTTTGGATCTATAGAGGTATCATTTACTACCGAATCAACCACCGATTTCACATTAAAATAATCCAGATACATCGGTAAAATCTTCAAGCCGGTAAGTACGATACTTCCAAAAATTGCGATTACCAGTATCCATCCAATCGTCGTTAAGCCTTTCTGTGAATGCCTGTTCATAGTTTTCTCACTTAGATTTTCTGACCAATTCTTGATAAGTCTAGACCACTACCGCCCTCTCGCCAATCCCAGTGCATCCAGACCCTGACTGCTTTCCCCACCAGGTTCTGCTCAGGTACAAATCCCCAGTAACGACTATCGTTACTATGATCACGATTATCGCCCATTACAAAGTAATGCCCTTCGGGTACGATCAGCTCACCTTCTTTACTAAATTCTATATTTGAATCGGTCATCATGGTATAGGAATGATCGCCCTGTTTTTCAATAAAAACGTCGCACCCTTTCATATTATCCTGGCCGGTCCCCTGACCTTCATAGACTTTTTGAAACTCCACTGGTAAAGGCTTATCGTTAATCATTAATCGTCGGCCATAATAGCTCACATGATCACCCGGCAACCCAATCACACGTTTGATGAAATCAACTGATTCGTCATTGGGAAAGCGAAATACTGCCACATCTCCACGCTCAGGCATTACGCCTTCGGTCACCTTAGTATGGATAACAGGTAAACGTAAGCCGAAGGTATATTTATTTACCAGAATAAAATCACCTACTAATAACGAAGGCATCATTGAGCCTGAAGGGATACGAAAAGGCTCATAAATAAATGAGCGCAATACCATCACTGCCAGTAAAACCGGAAAAAAAGACTTGGAATACTCAACCAGTAGCGGATCAGGTGCAGCAGTGCCACTAGACTTAAGCTGTCTTTTAGAAGCCAGAAATAACTTATCTATCAACCAGATAAAACCGGTAACAGCTACTGCAGCAACCAGTACAAATTCAAAATCAAAATGAATCATATTTCACTAAACTCTTTTATATAAAATTTTCGGGGCTCGGTATAGACCAGAGGTTCCTTATTTATTGTCAACCTGCAAAACCGCAAGGAAGGCATCCTGAGGAATTTCAACACGACCTACCTGTTTCATGCGTTTTTTACCCGCTTTTTGCTTTTCCAGCAGCTTTTTCTTACGTGATACATCACCACCATAACATTTTGCAGTCACATTCTTGCGCAGTGCTTTAACATTGGTTCGGGCAATGATATGCGCGCCGATCGCGGCCTGAATGGCCACATCAAACATTTGGCGGGGAATAAGATCTTTCATCTTACTGGCCAGCTCTCGTCCACGATAATCGGCATTATCTCTATGCACGATGATAGATAAGGCATCTACACGCTCGTTATTAATCAGCACATCCAGCTTTACCAGATTTGCGGCTTCAAAGCGGAGAAATTCATAATCAAAAGAGGCATAACCCCTGCTCACACTCTTCAATCGATCAAAGAAGTCCAGCACAACTTCACTCATAGGGATTTCATACACAATAGAAACCTGACTACCCATGTATTGAATCTGTTTCTGTACACCCCGCTTTTCGATACACAGGGTGATAATGGCACCAATATAGGCCTCAGGGGTCAGTATATTCGCACGAATAATCGGTTCACGGATTTGATTGATTTTATTCACCGCCGGTAATTCAGCCGGGTTATGGATTTCGAAAATCTCACCCGAGGTACTTTCTACCTGATAGATTACGGTAGGAGCGGTGGTGATCAAGTCCAGATCGTACTCACGCTCCAGGCGCTCCTGTACAATCTCCATATGCAGCATACCCAGGAATCCGCAACGAAAACCGAAGCCCAGAGCCTGAGATGTCTCTGGCTCAAACTGCAATGCCGCATCATTTAATTTAAGTTTCTTTAATGCTTCACGACAATTTTCATAGTCATCCGAACTGATCGGAAATAAGCCTGCGAACACCCTTGGCTGTACTTCCTTAAAGCCCGGCAATGCAATATCGGCTGGAGTTTGGGCCAGTGTAATCGTATCACCAACCTTGGCCGATTCGATATCCTTGATGCCGGAAATTATATAACCCACTTCACCACAGGATAATTGTGGGGTAGCTTTACGCTTTGGGGTAAATATCCCGACCTGATCAACCAGAAATTCATATCCCGTTGACATCATTTTGATCTTTTGTCGTGGTTTCACACTACCCTGCATAACGCGAACCAGCGTTATCACACCGACGTAGCTGTCGAACCATGAATCTATGATCAACGCCTGACAGGGCAAATCTTCATCGCCCTGCGGAGGAGGAACCTTTGCCACCAACTGTTCTAATAAGTCATCTATACCAATACCGGTTTTTGCACTGACTTCAATGGCTTCGCTGGCATCCAGCCCAATAATATCCTCGATTTCCTTCTTAACCTTGTCAGGATCTGCAGCTGGCAAGTCGATTTTATTAAGTACCGGGATAACCTCCAGATTCATATCAATCGCGGTATAGCAATTTGCCACTGACTGGGCTTCTACGCCCTGAGAAGCATCAACGACCAGTAATGCACCTTCACAAGCAGCCAGAGAGCGTGATACTTCATAAGAGAAATCTACATGCCCTGGAGTATCGATAAAATTGAGTTGATATACCTCGCCATCACGAGCTGTATATTTCAATGAAACCGATTGAGCTTTAATGGTTATCCCACGTTCACGCTCCAGATCCATTGAATCCAGCACCTGCTCGGACATCTCGCGTTCGGTTAATCCTTCACAAACCTGAATAAAACGGTCCGCAATCGTCGATTTACCGTGATCGATATGAGCAATAATGGAAAAGTTTCGGATATTTTGCATCCGCATAGATAAAGGCCCAGTTTGAAAAGCCTGCGAATTTTACGGTAAACGAACGCAAAGAGACAGGGCGAAAACGAATTTAAGTAAAAAACGCCTCAATTGTTAGATCAGGCTGATAATAATTCCAGGATCGCCTTTTCGTCGATGAAGTAATGACAAACCTCTTTTCCATCCAACTGCAACACCGGAACCAGGGTATCGAACTGAAAAATCAGCTCGGTATCGCGATCAATATCGATTTCAGTCCAGCTGAAGGACACCCTTTTCTGCAGCTTCACCAATGCGAGTCGCATCGACTCGCAAAGGTGGCAATTTTCTCGATAATAAAGCGTGAAGCTTTTCTGTGCTACTGCAGCCATTGAATCAGGACTTGTCTGGCTTAATAGCCAGAAACACGGGGCCATTACTACGCTGAATCAGGATGGCTACGGACTTTTGATCTTGCAGCCCATCAACAATCTCATCAAACTCATCAACCGTATTCACCCCGTGGTTATCAATCATACTAATCACATCCCCTTTTCGTATACCAGCATTGCTGGCTGGTCCCTGGGCATCAATTTCCATTACCAGTACCCCCGAAGACAGGTTCAGTCTGTCACGGGTAGCTTTATCCAGAGGAGTAACACTCATTCCAAGCGCAGACTTTTCTACTTGCTCAGGTTTTTCTATCGGTGCAGAGGCCTGAGTAATATCAGTCGGTAACTGAGCAATCTTCACCTTAATGGTTTTTTGCTTACGATCACGAATGATAGTGACATTCGCATACTTGTTAACTGGCGTTCTACCCACCAGAGGCGGCAGACTGCTGGAACGAGTCACTTTCTTACCATTGAATTCGACAATCACATCTCCAACCTGCAGGCCTGCCTGCTGAGCAGGACTATCGTCCAGCACCTTGGCTATCAGAGCACCGTGCGGGGTCTTCATACCAAAGGTTTCAGCCAGTTCGCGCGTAACCTCCTGAATCAGTACGCCTAACCAGCCTCGCGATACCTTGCCACTATCCTTGATTTGCATAGCAACATCGACAGCCATCTCAATTGGAATGGCAAACGATAGCCCCATAAAACCACCCGAACGGCTATAAATCTGTGAGTTGATACCAATAACTTCGCCATCCATATTAAACAGTGGGCCACCGGAGTTACCGGGATTAATCGCCACATCAGTTTGAATAAAAGGTACATAGTTATCACTAGGCAGGCTACGACTCTTGGCACTCACGATACCTGCGGTTACGGTATGGTCAAAACCAAAAGGCGAGCCTATAGCCAGCACCCATTCTCCAACTTTCAGGGCATTCGAGTCACCGAATTTGAGCATTGGAAAATCATCACCTTCAATCTTGATCAGAGCAACATCCGAATCCTTATCAGAACCGATCACCTTAGCTTCATACTCTTCGCGATTATTGAGCCGAACAATAACTTCATCAGCACCGTCAACCACATGGTGGTTGGTCAGAATATAGCCATCTCTGGAAATTATAAAACCAGATCCAAGTGAATTGGTTTCCTGATCCGGGAAACCTTGTCCGTTTGGATCCAAGAATTTTTTAAACAACTCACCGAAAGGTGAACCATCTGGAAGCTGAGGAATCTGCAAATGCTTACGCAATTGATTACTTTTTATGGTTTTAGAAGTACTGATATTAACCACCGAATCTTTCGCATTTTCTACTATGCCGGTAAAGTCAGGTAGCTGGTTAGCAGACGCGATTGATGTATTGAAAAAAAGTATGCTAAAAGCAATAAAAAATAGCGGAACAATTTTTTTCATTTTTTAATCTCTAAAGTTAACTAACGATTAATAAGACTAGAAGATTGTGCTGAGGTTCAGCAGATTTTACGCATAATTTTCGGCTGTAATGCCTTTGTATAACGACGCCGAGACAAACTAGCGGAAAACAGTAATCCCGCAGTTAAACCAAGCATAGAAACAACTACAGTTACCCACTCAACATGCCACAGAAACTCAGCAATGATCGCACTTGAGAAGAATGTTAATAACGGTAGCAGATAAATCAGAAAAGAGCTTAAAAGGTAAGATTTATCAGGAATAGTCAGTATCACTTTATCGCCTGATTTAAGACCCTGAGTGTTTGGAAAAACCCACTCGGTACTTTTATACCCCATTAATTTACCCAGGCTTCCAGTACCACAGCCTTCGCTTAAACTACAGTGCTGGCAACCTGACTGGCGTTCAACTGTCATCCAGACCTTATCACCTTTTACAAAAGTTACCTGTGCCTGTTGTTCAATCATTGGCGCGCTCTGAATTAATTCTGGTACACCACAGCTTCTGCAATCTGTCGCACGGTAACAGCTGGCACTTCGCCAATTGCAGTGATATTAAATTCTTTATAACGAGTACCAAAGGCATTCACCGCTCCCATGGATGATTCACCCGCAAGCTGTTGATCATGCGCCTGCTCGATAAACACTGAAACAGAGGCCATACCATCGGTTAGAATCATTTGCTGGGTGTATTCATCAGAAACCGACATTTTCTTGCGGAAAGAAGTTTCCAGCCAGAAGCCACCAGGGACTGACTTTAACTGCCACTTATTATCGGAAGTCTGCTGCTTACCATCAGTCCCCTGATGTGATCGTATTAAAGCATAGCTGTCATCGATTTCAGGCTGCACTGAAAAAGCTTTTTGTTGCTCGCTGTCAAGTAAGGTTAATTCAGTAAACATAACCTGCTCAACATTTTCACCATTACCATTTATCACCAGGGACTGGACCAACAAACCCGTATCCTCATCCAGCCACACCTTCATTCCATATCTAAACTCATCCTTCGGTAAAATTGAAATGATGACCGCAGTATGATCAGCGATCCGATCATGCCCTGATATTTTAAATTCATAAAATTTCGAGAGTCTTTGCACATCCTCTGGAATCCAGATGGGTGATACATCATTCACCTGCTTTGTCCGATCAACCACTACCTCCTTGCTGGATGGCCAGATACAGGTCAGATTTTTATTGTCACGAAGAATTTCACGAGCTTCTCCATTGAGGGATAGCAGACGCTCACGGTTCCCCTGTTCATCTTTTACATGAACGATGGACATGCTCTCCAGTTGCCCGTCGTGCAGATACACGAAGTTCCCCTGATAACTATATTCCTGCATAGCATGCGACATCTTTTGAATCCAGTGCATCGCATCATTCTGGGTACTGTCGGCAAAACTAACGCCCCCCTGAAGCGCCAGGGAAACGAATAAAAGTATCTGAACAAAAAATACTGGGTGATACGACCCGTTATTATTTCTGGTCATCAAAACCTACTACTCTGGCCTGAGGAATAATTCCACTCATGGAATTAGAATACTCATTATGATTGATCAAATAAACATTCAATTTATTCTGTACCGCAGGTTCATTGCGCTTAATCTTCCAGTTCATGCCTTTCACCAGATTACGCGAAGGCGCAGCAGTTGAAACTAGCTGAGCATTATTCTGCATCACAGGAATCTGTGCCAGACGTTCGACCTTGGCATTACTGGCGCTGGCATTTGCCAGCTGATCTGGCTGACTATCAGTCATCTGTGCAGGCTGGAAGGTAGAAATAGTAATCACAGCGACTGCCGCAGCAACTGCGAGTCCAGCAACGGGCTTAAATAACATATCCCAAAGGCTAGATGTCTCGCGCTCAGTTGCCCGTTTTTTATCACTGGAGGCATTAAGCGATGGTTCCTGAGCAATTTGCGACATAATATCCGCGGCAAATCCCGCTCTGATTTGAGGCGGAATTTCATTGCGCATAGCATCGCCTATCAACTGATAACGACCCAGAGTATTTCGTTGATTAATATCATCCAATAACTCATTTAGAGCCTTATGCTCATGGTCATTTGACTGGAAATCATCAATCAGCGCAGATAGCTTTTCATTTTGCTCATTCATCATCTTAAATCCGGTATTCTCATAGATATTCGTTAGTCACTCCAACAACGGTCTAAGTTCCTTATCAATTGCATCCCGAGCACGAAATATTCGTGACCTGACCGTACCAATCGGGCAATCCATTACAGACGCAATCTCCTCATAACTTAAGCCTTCAAGTTCTCGCAGAGTAATCGCTGATTTCAAATCATCTGGCAAAGCTTCTATCGCCGTATAAATCGTCTGTTTGATCTCTTCTGTAAGCATTAAGTTCTCAGGGGTAGTAAATTCTTTTAATCCACTTTCGCCACCAAAATGTTCAGCGTCATCAACATCTACCGAATAGTTCGGTGTCTTACGGCTTTTTGATGCCAGATGGTTCTTGGCCGTATTAGCAGCAATCCTGTATAACCAGGTATAAAACTGACTATCCCCTCTAAAATTGGGTAAAGCCCTATACGCCTTGATAAAGGTTTCCTGGGCCACGTCATAACACTCACTATGGTCAGACACAAAACGGGAAATCAAATTCACCACTTTTTGCTGGTACTTTTGCACCAGTACATCAAATGCTGCCTTGTCGCCCTGCTGGACACGCTCGACCAACACGATGTCTAATTCTTTCGACCCCATTAAATAACCTTGCCTTGATTTTTTTTCTGGTTTAAAGACCAGTGCCCGTTTAAATCCCACCTATCTGACAGGCAATATATCAAAAGATTCTCCTCAAGATAGATTTTTGTATCATTTTTTCTGCAGGCATGGCGTTTTTTGATGAATCTCTGCATACTCACGACTATCGCAGTCATTTCTCAAGAACCTCTATCTGATACCATGAGCAAACAATACCACTTTGATATAGTCATTATCGGCAGCGGTGCTTCCGGTTCTTCTCTGGCTTTACAGCTTCCCGATAATCTTTCGATTGCTCTATTTGCCAAGAATGGATTTGAGCGCTGCTCCAGCAATTACGCCCAGGGCGGCATTTCCGCGGTATTGGAGCCTGAAGATTCTTTCGAGTTACATAGCATTGATACTCAGGTAGCTGGAGCAGGTCTATGTGACCCCGAAACAGTGAAAACAGTAACCGAAAGCGGCCCTGAGATCATTAACTGGCTGTCAGACCTCGGCATGCCATTTACCAAAGACCGCCAGGACGTTTCCAAAAGTGGATATCATCTGACTCGTGAAGGTGGTCATAGCAAGCGTCGAGTCGTACATGCAGCTGATGCTACCGGTAAAGCCATGCAGCAAACCCTGCAGGCACATGTACTCGAAAAATCTAATATCACTATATTCAATCAACACCACGCGATTGATCTTATTACGCGTCATAACAAGTGCGTTGGCCTTTACGCTTACAATAACGCCAATCATCAGGTAAACGTTTTTTCTGCGCGCAAGGTCATCCTGGCAACAGGCGGTGCCAGTAAGGTATACCTGTACACCAGCAACCCTGACGGCTCCACTGGTGATGGCATAGCCATGGCATGGCGTGCTGGTTGTCGAGTAGCGAATATGGAGTTTATGCAATTCCACCCAACCTGCCTGTATCACCCAGAAGCCAGAACATTTCTGATTTCAGAAGCGCTGCGTGGTGAAGGAGCCAAGCTACTACTACCTAATGGCAATCGATTCATGCATAACTTTGATGAAAGAGCCGAGCTTGCCCCACGCGATATTGTGGCGCGCGCCATTGATCATGAAATGAAACGACTAGGTGCCGAATGTGTGTATCTGGATATTAGTCATAAGAGTCGGGCTTTCATCAAATCGCACTTCCCTATGATTTATGAGCGTTGTAAGCAATACGATATCGATATCACCCGCCAACCTATTCCCGTGGTACCAGCCGCGCATTACACCTGTGGAGGCGTGATGATTGATCTGCATGGCCAGACAGACCTGGAGAATCTTTATGCGATTGGCGAAACCGCCTATTCGGGCTTACATGGAGCCAACCGCATGGCAAGTAACTCCCTGCTCGAATGCCTGAGCTATTCACGTGCGACGGCTCAGCATATAACTGAAACCATTTCAAACACCCCAAAACCCGGCCGTCTGATCAACTGGGATGAATCGATGGTGACCGATTCGGATGAAGAGGTTGTAGTTGCTCATAACTGGGATGAGCTACGCCGCTTTATGTGGGATTATGTCGGAATAGTTCGCACCAATAAGCGCCTGGAGCGAGCACTCAATCGGGTGCATTTACTAAAACGCGAAATCAACGAGTATTACGGTAACTTCCGGGTTACTGCTGACTTACTGGAACTACGTAACCTGGTCGTGGTGGCTGAACTGATCATCCGCTCAGCCATGTCTCGCAAAGAGAGTCGAGGCCTGCACTACACGCTGGATTACCCGGATATGCTGGATAAAGCCGAGGTGACTATCCTCGAACCTGAAACCAATAATCGCAACTCTAAAAAGGTCACCCTCATCAATAACTGATAGCGACTCA
>JBNKPX010000015.1:0-47520 GCA_050295575.1 Gammaproteobacteria bacterium
ATGGCTGCTCCAGGGATAGCGCATATGGTCCATCAGGCAGCAACAGGAAACGCACAGGCATTACAGATCATCAGCCAGATGGCTGAACAAATGTCTCATGCTGGAGGAGATATGCAACATCTTAGCGCCATCATCCGCAAGATGATCAACGGTGAGCGCGATCCAAAGGTATTAGCCAAAGGCATGGGCGTTCAGGGCCGCCAGCTGGTCGATTCGATACTCGAAGAATTACACAAACTGTCTGCTCATTAATGAGTGACCATCCGTTTGAAAAACTTACTCCAGACTTCATCATGGATGCGATTGAAGCCCAGGGCTTTCTGTGCGATGGTCGTTATCTAACGCTCAATAGTTACGAGAATCGCGTCTACCAGATAGGCATAGAGGATAGCGTCCCGCTGATCGCCAAGTTTTACCGTCCCGAACGATGGACTCGTGAACAGATTCTGGAAGAACATGAATTCTGTTTTGAACTCGCTGAACAGGAACTGCCGGTAGTGCTGCCTATGCGTAATCAGCAGCATAACTCTTTGCTACATTATGAGGGCTTTGACATAGCCCTGTTCGAACGCAAGGGTGGCCGTGCGCCAGAGCTGGATTACGAAGATAACCTGACTATTCTGGGTCGCCTACTGGCTCGCATACATGCAATAGGTGGCAGAGCCAAATATCAGTTACGCCCTACGATTGATATTCAAAGCTATGCGGTAGAGAGCATGCAGTTTATTCTGCAGAACTTTATACCTATGGAGCTTGAAACCGCCTACCGTACCTTATGCGATGATCTGATTCCTACCATGCAGCAAAGGCTTAAGGAAGCAGGCTCGGTAGCAAGCATCAGAGTGCATGGTGACTGTCATGCCGGTAATATGTTATGGCGTAATGATGCCCCACATTTTGTAGATTTTGACGACTCACGTATGGCACCGGCGATTCAGGATATCTGGATGCTGCTGTCAGGCGATAGCGAACAGCAGGCGCAGCAAATACGCAAAATTCTCGATGGATATCATGAGTTTAATGATTTCAACATTGCAGAATTGAAATTGATCGAGGTGTTTCGCACGCTGCGTATTATGTACTACAGCGCATGGCTCGCACGACGCTGGAATGACCCCGCCTTTCCGCATAGCTTTCCCTGGTTTAATACCTCACGTTACTGGGAACAACACATCCTCGAGTTACGTGAACAACTAGCCGCATTGCAACAACCCTCTATACAACCGGCATATGAATGAGTGGTTCGTGTATATATTACGCTGTGCAGATGACAGCCTGTATACGGGCATCACGACAGAACTGGAAAGACGCATTGCAGAACACAATGATAAAGACAAAAGGCTGGGGGCTCGTTATACCCGATCCCGCCGACCCGTAACCCTGATCTACCATGAAACCTTTGCATCACGTTCATTAGCCAGCAAACGTGAAGCTGAAATCAAACGGCTCACGCGTCAACAAAAACTGTTACTGATAACAAGTACAAAAGCAGCATCTAAAACCTCCCTAAGTCAAAACAGGCTCTAATAACTATTGATATTGATAACCATTGTGTTATTAATGGTAGTAAACTCGCTATAAGGAGAAGGATCATGAAAATAATCGCCGCAATCGATTTTTCCGATATCACGCCCCGCTTACTGGAGCAGACCACCACTCTGGCAAAGACATTAAATGCTGAACTTTTCATGATTCATGTTGCAGAGCCCAATCCGGACCATATCGCATACGATTACGACCCGGCAACCGTTTACACCGTAGACTCAGCAGAGGTTCGTAAGAGCATTGCAGAGCGTTTTCACCAGGAGCACAAAACCCTACAGGAGTATGCTGAAGATATGCGCGAACAGGGCATAAAGTGTACAGCCCTGATGATTCAGGGGAGCACAGTTGAATTATTACTCAAGGAAGCTGAGCGATTAGAAGCAGACTTCATAATTGCAGGCACCCATGGTAAAGGCCTGATCAGTCAATTATTACTCGGCAGCATCAGTGAACAACTGGTTAAACAGGCAACTATTCCTATACATCTGGTACCAGCCAAAAAAGCCTGACGGCTTCTCCCACTCTATATAAGGCTAAATATTTCCTCCAGACTATTGATCTGTCTGGAACTTATTCTTGAATGAACGCTCAAAAAAGGTCAGTAAAAAAAATATACGACCATTGGAGATAAATATCATGCCCTTAACCTCGCTTATTACTGGACTTAACCAGTTACTCGCTCGTTTACAATCGCCTCTACTACTCATATTACGACTGTATGTATCCTATGTATTTTTCACATCCGGGTTACAGAAGATAAATAACTGGGAAATGACCCTGACACTTTTTGAGTATGAATACGCAGTACCCTTACTGCCTTATCAGTTGGCGGCCTATATGGCTACAGCGGGAGAGCTATTACTGCCTATCGTGCTTGTCCTGGGATTTGGCACCCGGCTATTTGCTATTGCACTTTCAGTATTAAATGTGATGGCGGTTGTATCCTATTACGAAGCCCTTGCCAAGGTGGGTCAGGTTACGCCTCATATATTCTGGGGTGCCTGTCTGATGACCAATATTGCATTTGGTGCAGGATTTTTCTCAGTAGACCACTGGTTAAAATCAAGAAGTAACAATTGATGTGTAGGCATAGAAAAGGCTGGATGATCCAGCCTTTTCTATTAACCTGATTTTCCAAAAGCCTGCACCGGATCGATTATCCAGGGCTGACTTCTTAAACAAAAACTAAGGAATTTTATAGTTATCCTGAGTAAAAAGATCGACACCACATTGCAGGTTCTCAATATACTTCAGGAACTCTCCAATCGCTTTACCACGCATCATCCTTCCATGCTGAGGAACAATCATACTGATTTCAAGCTGACGTACCATATTAACCCAGTAGCGGCACACCTTGTTACTATTCAGATAGCGCTTATGAAAGCCATCCATATACGGCATAATTTCAGAAAGCCTGTCTACAGGCTTATTAAGATCGGCTTCAGGACACAGGTTGGCGCCCATATCACCCGAAAATAGAATCTTACTGATAGGGTCGTAAAATTGAAAATTACCTTCCGCATGCAGGAAATGAGCCGGTAAGGCTTTTAAAGAAAATGAACCCAGTTGCAGATTCATTCCCTCATCCGGCATAGCAATAGTTCTACCGGTTATCTTACCCGGGCGGGTAAAGTGAGGAATAAAGCGTTCCCAGAGCTGAGGTACCACAATCTTGGCATCAGTACCAATCAACCACTTATTCAATGAAGCAACAATATCGGGATCCTGATGAGAAGCAATGACGTAATCCAGACTTTTAACATTCATATACTCGCTAATGGCCATGAATAAGCGGGTATAGGTTAATTCACCACCCGGATCTATCAGCGCAGCATGATGGTGATCAAACACCAGAAACTGGTTAGCCTGAACAGCTTCACCGCCGGTTACCAGATCACGGAAAGCCAGGCAGACATGCTCTCCATTATTGTATAATTCCATTAGAAACCTCTTGAGCGTGATTTAGAGTGTAAAGTAAGATCGTGTTAAATGTATGGTAAATTATGCAGCGGTATTATAAACAAAAATCATCCAGGGTGTAGCCAACAACAGTGATTACCGTCTCAAATACAGGTCCTTAAGCCTGAGAAAGGTCAAATAGATGAATCAAAAGCCGAATAACCCTATACTTGGACGTACAACATGAGGGCTAACTGTATGCAACCGCACACCCGATTAAAACTAACAACTATTGCCTCGATTGTACTTTTAAGCGCCTGTAGTGGCTTTTTTGAAGGGGTGAGAAGTGTTACCTACCCCCCCGATTTTAATTATATTTCACGACAGAAGCTGACCGACACCATGCAGCAGTTTGCACTGTATACCACCCTGCTGGATAACAATTTACGAGATACGGCGAGCGTTACTGAAGATCAACGTCAGTCTTCCATCAGCATACTTCGCAAAATGGAGACCCTAAGTTTAAAGCTCGGCACCGAAACGCTCAGCTCCAACCATGATATCGTTTCTTTTAATATCGACCAGTTTAGGCAAAATATTCAGGATGCCCGCACAGGCCTGATGCAGAATCCACCCAACTACTATCGGGCAGGTGCCGTCTCGGCATACTGCCTGAATTGTCACGCAACCAGTAAACAGTAATACTTTATCCTTACCAGAGTGCTCCCCACTCTGTGACAGCAGTCTTGTCTGCTTCCCCATATTAACTGCTGGAGAATATCTCCGCATTTATGTCATTAAATCAACACAATCTCTCTATCTAATGACCCAGAACAATGCGCATCTGCAAAGTATGAACTATTATAAGGTGTCTAGAGATAATGAAATGGATGCATCATAGGTCTGAACTGTGTCCAGATAAAAGAAATGGAGATACTGAATGCCCACAGACAACTCGATCAGATATATCAGCAATCTGACCCGCAATACTCTGGCCCTGATTATGGCTGGTGGACGAGGATCAAGACTCAAGGATCTCACTGCCTGGAGGGCAAAACCTGCTGTACCCTTCGGCGGTAAGTTTCGTATTATTGATTTTCCTTTATCTAATTGTGTCAATTCAGGTATTCGAAAGATCGGTGTTTTAACACAGTATAAGGCTCATTCATTGATACAGCATATTCAGCGTGGCTGGGGAATGTTTCGAGGAGAGTTTGATGAGTTTGTCGAGTTACTACCTGCCCAACAACGCCTGGCAGAAAGCTGGTATGTAGGCACTGCAGACGCTATCTATCAAAATATGGATATCATTAAAATCCATAATCCACGATTCGTGTTAGTTCTGGCGGGTGATCATATCTATAAAATGGATTATGGAGCTATGCTGGCCGTACATCTGCAAAAAGAGGCTAATGTCACAGTAGGTTGCATCGAAATGCCGGTTGAAAAGGCTCATGAGTTCGGCGTGATGGACGTTGACGAAACTCAACGCATTCTTGATTTTGCAGAAAAACCCGAAAAACCACCGACCATACCGGGCAAGCCCCAAACCTCCCTGTGCTCAATGGGCATTTATGTATTTAACACTGAATATCTCTTCAAGCTTTTGATCGAAGATCATGAAAATAAAAACTCCAGCCACGATTTCGGCAAGGACATCATTCCTACTGCGATAAAAAAACATGCAGTATACGCCTATCCATTCCGAGTACCTGAGACAGGCAAACAATGTTATTGGAGGGATGTAGGAACAGTCGATGCCTTCTGGGAAGCAAACCTGGAATTGATAGGCATCACACCAGAACTCAATCTATACGATAAGACCTGGCCAATCTGGACTTATCAGGAGCAACTGCCTCCGGCAAAATTCATCTTTGACGATGATAATAGACGCGGCATAGCAATAGACTCACTGGTATCGGGAGGCTGTATTATCTCAGGCTCCACTATCCGCAATTCGCTATTATTTTCGAATGTTTATGTAGACAACTTTAGCGAGGTAGAATCTACTGTTATTTTGCCTGAGGTTCAGGTTGGCAAAAACTGTAAGATACGACGTACCATTATTGATAGAGGATGTAAGATTCCCGACGATATGCATATCGGTTATGATCTGGAGCAGGATAAAGAACGCTTCTATGTCTCACCTAAGGGTATCGTTCTGGTGACAGCCGAAATGCTGGGATACAGCCTGCATCATGTCGCATAAACGTCGATATTTTTCCTCTGAGCGATGATCAGGGAAAATAAATTCAACAATAGATCAACTTCCTGCTGCTATACACATCATTTTATGGTGTTATATTATGCGAATTACAGATGCGCAGACACGGATAATGAATTCACAGAAAAACTCTATTTTTGAGCGACGTAGTGCCGGTATTTTACTTCACCCTACCTCTTTGCCTGGAAAACAGAGGCAGGGTGATATCGGCCAGTCAGCGCGAGACTTTATCAACTTTATGGCCGACTCAGGGCTCACCGTATGGCAGATGCTTCCATTGGGGCCCACCCATATTGATCGTTCACCCTATCAATGCCTATCCACCCATGCAGGAAACCTGGAACTAATAAACTTAGACTGGCTTAAGCAGCATGGCTGGCTAGATCAAACAGACATTGAGCTGCATCAGAAAGATACATCACTACTCCCGCTACTGGAAAAAGCCAGCGTTAATTTTTATCGAGATGCTGACCTTGTCTGGCAACAAAAACAACAGGCGTTTATCCAGCAATCTTCATCCTGGCTGCCTGATTATGCACTTTACCGGTCACTAAAACGCTCGCTACAAAACCTGTCATGGGAATACTGGCCAGCAGCCTATAGAGATCGTCATCCAGAGGCATTAACTGAAGCGCGTAAGCAGCATGCTGAAAGCATAAAAATGATTGAGTTCATTCAATTTGTATTCTTTGAACAGTGGCACGAGTTACGCGATTACGCCAGACAACGCGGTATAAAACTGTTTGGTGACATGCCCATTTATGTATCTATGGACAGTGCTGATGTGTGGGCACAACGGGGAAATTTCCAGATCAACGAAAAGGGGTTCTGCACTTCTGTAGCCGGCGTCCCGCCAGATGCCTTCACTGCCGATGGTCAGTTGTGGGGCAACCCTCTATATAACTGGGAAGCTATGCAGAAAGATAACTTCAGTTGGTGGGTAAACCGTTTTCAAACCCAACTGGAGCTGTTTGATTATATTCGAATCGATCACTTTCGTGGCCTGGAAGCCTGCTGGCAAATCCCTGCAGAAGCAGAAACAGCCGCCGAAGGTGCCTGGGTAGAATCCCCCGGCGAGGCATTACTCGACAGGCTGCATGATTATTTCGACCCCTTACCGATAATCGCCGAAGATCTGGGACTGATCACTGAACAAGTCACCGCTCTCAGAGAGCAATTTATGTTACCCGGTATGGCGGTATTACAATTTGCATTCGATGGGGCCAGCAATAATTTTTATCTGCCGCACAACCATCAAAGAAATAGCGTGGTGTACACCGGCACTCATGACAATAACACCTCTCTGGGCTGGTACCAGGAAATGCCTGAACACTCAAAACAGCAGCTACATGAATATATTGGCGTTGCTGCCGAGCAGTCACTCGACATGCCCTGGGTATTGAATCGCATGGCACTGTCATCAGTAGCCGATCTCGCCATCATACCTATGCAGGACATATTGTCCCTCGATTCGGCACATCGCATGAATACACCCGGTACCACGGTCGGCAACTGGAAGTGGCGCTTCGAGTGGGATCAGGTATGGCCCAGCCTGGCCGGAGACCTGAGGCAATTAATCCAGCTTTTTGGACGGCTATAGCTACTGTCCTTTGCAGAGAATGCAAACATGCGACAGTCTTGCGGCAGCATTAAAGCTCTCAGCATCGGACAAAGGTAATACTACTCAGCTCTGGATTGGGCTCGCCGGCGCACCCGGAAGTGGTAAGAGCACACTGGCGAAGTCCTTAAAAACCTCTCTGGGTGATTTACTGGTCATCATACCCATGGATGGATATCACTATTATCGCCATGAATTAGATAACATGGACGACCCACAACAAGCCCACCTGCGTCGGGGGGCTCCATTTACCTTCGATGCGAGCAGGTTTGTGGATGACCTGATAAAAGCCAGGCTCCGTGGCGAAGGGACTTTCCCTGGCTTCGACCACAGCGTAGGCGACCCTGTTGAAAATGAGATCACACTAACCCGCTCCCATAAGATCGTTCTGGTAGAAGGAAACTATCTACTACTGGATACCGATCCCTGGTGCCAGCTGCGCACCAAGGTATTCGATGAGACATGGTACCTGGATGTTCCTCTTCAGGAATGTATTAAACGGCTGTGCAAACGGCATGTTGAGGTGGGTCATAGTGAACATCAGGCCCTGCATAAAGTGGTAAGCAATGATGGCATCAACGCAGAACTTATCAGCAGAGTATCCCCCAAAAATGCGGATAAAATCATTCGCTTATCCGCTTAACCCTGCATTTCACATCAATAAAACAAAAATACAGCTACATCTTTCCGCTGAACCTTCTATTATTAATTGAAATGTCGTGAAACCTCACGTCTATATACGGAAATTCACATAAATATTAATCATGATCAAATCTGACAGCATACGCTATAAACTGACAAGGCTCGCTCTGACCATGTCTTTTGCTGTGCTCTTTGTCTCAGGCATTAGTGGTTACATCCTTTACCAGACTTACATTTCACAAATAGCGGAACGTCTCAGTGAAACAGCAAAAAGCAATAGCCGACTCATCGATGCATTTGCACGTTATGAGTTTCAACACTCACAGGAGATACATAAACAAAAAACCGACTTTAACCTGACCTTAAGCCTGATCAAAGCGGCTCATGAACAACTCAAGTTTGGCAAAAGCGGTGAATTCACCCTTGCAAAAATAGAGCATAAACAGATTGTTTTTCTGATGCGCAACAGTCTATCGGGAATGGACATCCCTGACCCCGTTCCTTTTGATGTTCATGATAGAGCTGAGCCTATGCACAGAGCACTCTCCGGGGATTCAGGCTGGATGATAGGTCGTGATTACAGGGGAGTTGAGGTAATGGCAGCCTACGAACCTGTCCATATGTTAAATCTGGGCATAGTCGCAAAGATTGACATCAAGGAGATTCAGGCCCCTTTTATAAAAGCAGCCGCAGTCATGATCGCTTTAGCCATCGCAATTAGTATTGCTGCACTAGGAATCTTTTACTGGGTCAGTAGACAGATATCCGAAATGTTTGCAGACAGTAGCCAACAGTTTAACCGCCTGGCAAGATCAGCCAGGGATGTAATCTATCGAATGTCATTACCCGATGGCAGATATGAATATATCAACCCCGCCAGCAAGGAAATATTTGGTATCAGCCCTGAAGAATTCTATCGATCACCGCAAAAGATTCGAGACCTGATGCATCCAGACTGGCGATCTTATTTCGAGCAACAATGGCAACAGTTACAGCAGGGAAACGTGCCTCCCTGCTATGAGTATCAGATTATTACTCCATCCGGGCAAACGAAATGGATATCTCAAAGCAATGTTCTCATCACCAACAATAAGGGTAAACCTGTAGCGCTAGAAGGTATTGCAAAAGACATCACTGAACAGAAACAATACACGCGGGCATTAATGCGTGAAAAAGAGATGGCTCAAAGTTATCTGGATATAGCCGGCGCTATGATGTTAGCCCTCGATCAACAGGGCAATGTTTCGCTGATAAATCAAAAAGCCTGTGAGGTGCTAGGATGGAAGGAAGAGGAGGCACTAGGAAAAAACTGGTTTGATAACTTCCTGCCTGAACAGGCCAGGGAAGATGTGAAATATGTATTTAATCAGATACTGGAAGGAAAGGTTAAATCTGTAGAATTTCATGAAAACCTGATTCTCACCCGGCAGGGAGAAGAAAGGATTATTGCATGGAAAAACAGTCTGTTGCGCGACCATGATGGGGAGACAATCATTGGCTTACTCGCTTCTGGAGAAGATATTACTCTACAAAAATCCCAGCAAGAAAAAATCGCTCATCAGGCCAACTTTGACAGCTTGACTAACCTGCCTAATCGATTCCTTGCTCTGGACCGCCTCTCACACCTTATTAATGAAGCAAAAAGAAATCATGAGCATGTAGCTGTTTTATTCATTGACCTGGATGACTTTAAAAAAGTAAACGATTCACTCGGTCATGAGACAGGCGATGAATTATTAATTGAAGCTTCTGCAAGATTGCTACGTGAAATACGCTCTGGTGATACGGTTGGCCGACTTGGCGGTGATGAATTTCTGTTATTGCTCGGTAGTATTAAATCACCAACGGATGCCCAGCTGGTTGCCACCAGTATGCTGGAAAACTTCAGAGAACCTTTCAGAATTAACAACCGTGAAATACTTTTAACCAGCAGCATCGGTATAGCGATTTATCCGGAAGATGGAAATGATGCTTCAGAACTGCTGCGTAATGCTGACCTTGCTATGTACCACTCAAAGGATAGAGGTCGAAACACCTATTCTTTTTTCACTGAAGCCATGAATCGTGAAGTTTCAAGACGGCTGACTATTGAAGAGCAAATGCATGGTGCGCTGGACAGAAATGAGTTTTCTATACTTTTCCAACCTCAGATTAACATCCGAGATGGCAAAATTGTCAGGGCCGAAGCACTGCTACGATGGAACAACCCTGTTCTGGGAAATGTTTCTCCCGTCGAATTCATTCCTGTGGCTGAGCAAACAGGCGTTATTGTCAGATTAGGGTTTTATGTGATGGAGCAAGCTTTAAAAAATTCAAAAAACTGGCTAGCACTGACAGAGCAGTTTCGTATCTCTGTGAACCTGTCCCCCCAACAGTTTCGCGCCCCGGGACTGGTGAAGAATATTCTCCAGTTGATGGAACGCTATAGCATTGAACCACATCACCTCGAGCTGGAAATTACCGAAGGCGTATTATTGAGTGGTCATGAGTATACCGTTAAGGCCCTGACCGACTTATCCAGTCGAGGCATTAAGATTGCCATGGATGATTTTGGTACCGGCTATTCTTCTCTCAGCTATCTGAGAAACTATCCATTCGATATATTAAAGATTGATCAAAGTTTCGTTCATGATATTTCTGTTGATCCTGCAGACCGTGAATTGATAAGTGCGACAATTGCCATGTCACACGGACTGGGTCTAAAAGTGGTCGCCGAAGGCGTAGAGACACAGGAACAGTTAGATTACCTTGCCAGCCTGGATTGTGATTATGCTCAGGGATATTTCTTTAGTAAGCCGATTGAAGCCGATGATTTAACCCGCTTACTAAAACAATCTTTAGCTGATTCCTGGCCCAAAACCAGCCCCCTTAAATCCATAACAAATAGCCGGTTTCCAATGGGTGGCTGAGCATGTGATGGAAGGGGTACATCCTGATTTTATAATGGTTTAAGCCTGGGCTGGAGGGGCGTAGATTCAGAGTAAAGATGTGATTTTTACCTTCTTTCCCCTGATATTTAAGATAATGCTTTTCTTTTACCGCTAAAAAGCCTTTGCCATTCTTTATTGATCCGACTACACATTCTACCTGGACATCTTCTGGAGATAAGCCGTTTAGATAAGCGCTAATTTTAATCAGAAGCTTTTCATTGGTATTGATGTGTAGCCTCGAGTCGTCAACACGTTCAAATTTTATATTATGCCAGTTGGCATGAATTTTCTTTTTCCATGCTGCCAATTCAACAGCAGCTGCCGAATTATTTGCCCGCATTAATTGTGACTGCAGTTTGGCTGGAGCATATAGTTTTTTCACATAATCCATCACCATACGCGATGAATTAAAACGTGGGATACAGGATTTCATTGACCCCTTGGAAAGCTTTACCCAGTATTTCGAGTAGCCCTGCTTACCACGATTATAAAAAATAGGAATGACTTCATGTTCCAGAATATCCAGCAGATCATTGGCTTCTTCTCGATCACGGGTATCAGAATCAAAATGAACTCCATGCGGTGAAACTGCCCAGCCATTCTTTCCATCATAGCCTTCGCCCCACCAGCCATCTAGAACACTTAAATTAAGCACACCATTAATTGCTGCTTTTTCACCAGAGGTACCACTGGCTTCCAGTGGATACTGAGGTGTATTTACCCATACGTCTACACCCGTCACCAGACTACGAGCCATAGACATATTGTAGTCTTCAAGCAGTATTATTTTGCCCTGAAATCTGGCCTGATGAGCATAGTTATGGATAGTTCTAATCAGGTCCTGACCGGGCTGATCACTGGGATGAGCCTTGCCGGCAAAGATGATCATTACGGGTTTTTCAGGATCATTTAACAGACGTGCCAGTCGCTCGGGATCCTTGAATATTAATGTCGCTCGTTTATAGGTTGCAAATCTGCGGGCAAACCCAAGAACCAGCACATCGGCTTCGGGTTTATTAATAATCTGAGTAATACGCTTGATCAGGGCCTCATTGGCATTATTGCGTGTATAGCGCTTTATGGTATAACTGTGCAGGTTTTCCAGCATCTGTGTTTTTAATTCCTGACGCAGGCTCCAGAAGCGATGATCAGGAATGTCATCAATACACTTCCAGTATTTTTTATTGAGTAGCTGGTTGCGCCATTCACGAAAACGCATGTCAAACAGGTTCACCCATTCTCGCGCCAGAAACGTCGGCACATGCACCCCATTGGTGACATAAGTAATAGGATTTTCATGTGGAGGAATCTGTTCCCAGATATAGGATTCCATCTCTGAGGCAACAGCGCCATGAATTCTGCTCACCCCGTTATGAAAACGTGAGCCACGTAATGCCAATGAGGTCATGTTAAAGCTATGCGGTGCATTCGGGGTTGAGCCAATTTTCATGAATGTTTGAAAATCTATACCCAAACTCCCAGCAAGGGGTTCAAAAGATTCCTTCATCAAGCCCTCATCAAACATGTCATGCCCAGCAGATACCGGGGTATGCGTGGTAAACACATTGCCTGTTGCAACCAGTTCCAGAGCGGCATCAAACTGCATTCCCTCAACAACCAGTTCTCGGCAACGTTCCAGGATCAGGAATGCCGCATGTCCTTCATTGATATGCCATACCGTAGGCTTGAGTCCTAATTTGCGGATCAATCTAACACCACCTAGGCCCAGAACAATTTCCTGTTGCAGGCGCATCACCCGGTCTCCACCGTATAGCTGGAAGGTGATTTCGCGATCAGCCGCACTATTTTCTTCCAGATTACTGTCCAGCAGATACATACAGGTATGACCCGCCCGTGTCTGCCAGGCCCTGAGCTTAACCACGCGTCCCGGAAACTGAATATTTATGATAATCTCATTCCCTTCAGCATCCAGCGCTCTTTCTATGGGTAACTCGCTGAAACTGGTAACAGGATAGCTTGCTATCTGATTGCCGTAGCCATCGATGTGCTGGGTAAAATAGCCCTGTCTATAAAGCAGACCGATGGCAACGAATGGAACACCCAGGTCACTAACCGCCTTGCAGTGGTCACCAGCTAGTATACCCAGGCCACCAGAGTAGATGGGGAAACTCTCATGCAGGCCAAACTCAGCACAGAAATAGGCGATTAAGTCATTTTCAGCATCCAGATATCCATCGATTTCATCGTGTGTAATCTTTTTCAGATAGCTGTTATAGGCCGACATGACACGGTTATATTCTTCCATGAATACATTGTCTTCAGCAGCATCGTCCAGGGTTTTCTGTGAGATACGGCGTAAAAAAACCTTGGGCTTATGTTCACAACGATCCCAAAGGTTCAAATCAAGCCGGTAAAATAGACCGCGCACGTTGCGATCCCAGCTGTACAGCAGGTTATCGGCTAATTCATTTAAACCGATTAACTTTTCGGGAATAATGGGGCGTACTTCTAGATCAAAGATTGTTGGTTTCATGGCCTGAATTTTTGTTTTGAAATACTGCTTAGATCATAGCACTGGAACGAGCTATCGACCATGTTTCAGCTCAATTGAAACTGTTAATTAGAGAAAGGAGTTTTATGACGGGGACGAGAGAGTCTGCACACAAGGTACATGAAGAAAACCTTCCGGGTTCATCCCTGAACCCGACGAGGTGTAAGAGAAGTTCAGGCTATTAGTCGGCCTGGCGACGCAGAAATGCAGGAATCTCCAGGTATTCCATACTTTCCTTATCTACTGGCATTTCGACTGTGTCACCCATGACTTTCTTGCTGCTACGCATTACAGTAGGTTGATCCAGCTTGGAATAATCCATCTCACCGTTACGTTCTGGCTTTATACTGGCAATTTCAGGAACGGGTTGAAGCTCTTGCTTCTCCTTGCCCAGGCCAGTGGCCACCAGAGTGACACGTAATTCACCACTTGCCATTTCAGAATCAATAACCGTACCTACTACCACGGTAGCATCGTCTGAAGCCATAGAGGTAATCGTATTACCCACATCATCCAGCTCACCGATGGAGAGATCCAGACCCGCTGTAATATTCACCAGAATACCCTGAGCTCCAGCAATATTGATATCTTCCAGTAATGGCGATGCAACTGCCTTTTCGGCAGCTTCTGTGGCACGATTTTCACCGGTTGCAGTACCAGATCCCATCATCGCCATACCCATTTCTGACATTACGGTACGTACGTCAGCAAAGTCGACGTTGATCAGACCAGGACAGGTGATCAATTCTGCAATACCCTGTACTGCACCACGCAATACATCATTGGCTGTTTTAAACACTTCCAGTACCGAGGTTTGCTTACCCAGTACCGGCAGCAATTTCTCATTAGGAATAGTAATCAGTGAATCCACCATACCGGATAATTCCTTGATTCCCTGTTCCGCCAGCATCATACGCTTGGCACGTTCAAAACCAAATGGCTTGGTGACAACCGCTACGGTTAAGATGCCCATTTCCTTTGCGATTTGTGCAATCACGGGGGCAGCACCAGTACCCGTACCACCGCCCATACCCGCAGTAATAAATAACATATCACTACCAGAAATTGCTTCCTGAATTCTTTCACGATCTTCCATCGCAGCCTGACGACCAATACCTGGGTCAGCACCTGCACCCAGCCCCTTGGTAATACTGCTACCAATCTGAATCGTGGTTTTAGATTGCATATGTTTCAGTGCCTGGATATCGGTGTTCACACACATAAACTCGACACCTTCGATACCCGACTCCACCATATGCTGTACGGCATTACCGCCACCGCCGCCTACGCCCATTACCTTTATTGTTGCACTCTGTGAAAATGCATCCATTAGTTCAAACATTTTATGTCTCCTCTTACTTTTAAGTTGATTTCTAAAAATTACCCTGGAACCAGCTTTTCATTCTCATCCATAAGCTGTCCCCAGTGTTTTCTTCCAGCTCTCTACTGGAAAAACTGCTGCGCTGTTTATTACCAAACAGCAATAACCCTACTCCTGTTGCATGGATAGGATTACGAATTACATCGACCAGGCCCTTCACGTGTTGAGGCACACCCAGTCTTACCGGCATATGGAATATCTCTTCGGCAAGCTCCACAACGCCATCCATCTTGGAACTACCACCGGTAAGCACAACACCGGCGGCACAGATTTCTTCAAAACCAGAACGCCTAAGCTCTGCATGCACCAGACTCAGCAATTCGTCATATCTTGGCTCAACCACTTCCGCCAGAGTCTGACGTGACAGACGACGCGGTTCTCTATCACCCACACTGGGCACTTCGATGGTTTCATCATCTTTTGCCAGTTGACGTAATGCACAGGCATATTTGATTTTTAAATCATTCGCATACTGTGTAGGTGTGCGTAGCGCTACTGCAATATCATTGGTGACCTGATCACCAGCGATTGGGATTACAGCGGTATGCCGGATAGCGCCTTCGGTAAAGATCGCTATGTCGGTAGTACCACCACCAATATCTACCAGACAAACACCCAGTTCTTTTTCATCATCTGTTAACACTGCGGCACTAGATGCCAGTTGTTCCAGAATGATATCGTCTACTTCCAGACCACAGCGACGTACACATTTAATAATATTCTGCGCCGCACTCACCGATCCAGTCACCAGATGTACGCGTGATTCAAGTCGCACCCCGGACATACTGATGGGATCACGAATGCCTTCCTGGTTATCAATCAGAAACTCCTGCGGTAATACGTGCAAGATGCGCTGATCAGCTGGAATCGCTACCGCTTTGGCAGCATCGATTACTCTTGCCACATCAGCTGGCGTGACCTCTTTATCCTTGATCGCCACGATACCATGCGAGTTAATACTTTTGACATGGCTACCGGCAATGCCAGCGAATACCGAACGGATCTGACAACCTGCCATCAATTCAGCTTCTTCCACTGCGCGTTGAATTGACTGAACCGTGGATTCTATATTGACTACAACACCTTTTTTAAGTCCGCGTGAAGGCTGGGTACCGATACCTATAATCTCGATATCACCTTCTACGGTCACCTCGCCTACGATTGCAACAATCTTTGAAGTGCCGATATCCAGCCCAACTATCAAATTGTTTTCACCTTTTTTAGACATTCTTGTTGCCCCGTTTCATGTCGCTTATCTGTTGCTGGTTTTGTTTTTTCCATGCAATGGCAAAACCATTGCTATAGCGGAAATCAATATACTTAATAAAATCTTTTCTGGGTTTAATCTGCATCGGATATACCGCCAGCATCTTATAGATTTTCTGCTCAGTTTCATCGGTACCCAGATTAACCTTGAGATGCTCATCCAGCAATAAACTGAGAGCTCCCTTGCTATCCTCACTTAATGCAGAAAGCTGAATACCCTTTTCAGCAAACTTTTGTTTCAATTCAAGATACCTCTGTAACAGTTCAGCACTTTGACCGACATAGCCGTGTATCAGTGGTAAATGCATAAATGCCTTACTATCTGCTTCATACACTCTGGCTCTGGTACTCAATAAATGAGATTCATCCCAACGGGCAAAGGCTTCCTTTTCTATAACAGAAACAACGATCTTGCTGGGCCAAACCCTGCGTACCGAAACCTCCTCTATCCAGGATTGCTGACTCACCTGGTCCTGGATCTTCTGTATATCTACCGAGAAAAAACCAGCGCCCAGATAAGGCTTTAATTGCTGCTGTAACTTAACAGTATCCAGCTGTCTGAATTCACCGGTAATTCTGATTTTTTCGATCGGTAACCATTGCTCTCGTGGCACTAACGCTACAACCAAACCGAGTGCGATAAAAACCAGCGCAATTACTACGTAACTTTTTCTTATATGCAACTGAAAGCTTTCCTTCTGCTGCTGTTTTCTACTTGCCTGAGCTCGTGACCTTGGCTTTTCCGCCACTTTGGCACTTTTACGAAAAGGAATCAACTTAAGCATTTGATATCTCTTCGTCCAGGGTATATTCAACAAGCTTCAATACCAGCTGTGAAAAACTCAAACCAGCTTCTTTAGCCGCCATAGGAACCAGACTGTGATCAGTCATTCCAGGTACAGTATTAACTTCAATCACCTGAAACACCCCTTGCTGATCACGCATCAAATCGATACGACCCCAGTGACGTATGCCACAGATTTCGGCAGTTCTCGCAACCAGTTTATTCAATTGCTGCAGTTCATCATCAGCTAAACCACAGGGACAGATATACCGGGTATCACTGGCAATATATTTGGCATCGTAATCATAAAAGGTATGAGGTGTTTCCAGCCTGATGGCAGGTAACACGGTTCCACCCATCCAGGCTACGGTATACTCACTGCCGACGATCCATTGCTCAGCCAGCACCGGGCCAAACCGGGCCGCTAGTAGGTATGCATCTTCAAGCTGAGCAGCTTCGCTTACCTTTGTCATACCGATACTGGAACCTTCCAGTACAGGTTTAATAATCATTGGTAATCCAATAAGATCTAAAGCCTGCTTGCAATCCTGTACCGAATTCAATTCACAGAATACCGGAGTCTGTAGGCCGCAACCCTGCAACACACGTTTGGTCATTAACTTATCCATAGTCACGGCTGAGGCACGAATACTGCTACCAACATAAGGTATGTTTAGAGATTCCAACAGCCCCTGTACCTGACCATCTTCTCCTACTCGGCCATGCAGAATATTAAATACCCGATCAGCTTTAAGCTCACTTAACTGTTGACATATATTATGTTGAATATCTACAGCAAAAGCATCGACACCAGCATCCAGTAATCCCTGTAACACATAGCTACCCGACTTCAGTGACACCTCTCGTTCTGCAGCAGTACCACCCATTAACACAGCGACTCTGCCACATTTGGCTGCGCTATCCTGAGCAGGCTGTAAGTGTGTGAAACTCATCAACGTTCTCCGATAATTCTTACTTCGTGCTGTAGTTCTACAGAAAAATTCTGCTTCACTTCACGACGCACCTTTTCTATCAGATCTTCAATATCATTGGCATTGGCACTACCGGTATTGATAATGAAGTTAGCATGTTTTTCCGACACACAGGCTTCGCCTATGCAGCTGCCCTTTAATCCACAGGCTTCTATCAGGCGTGCCGCATAATCACCTTCGGGGTTCTTAAACACAGAGCCACAGGAAGGCTGTCCAATCGGTTGACTATTATTACGCTTCTCCAGTAACTCACGGATGCGCGATTGCTGCTCCACATCTCGTGCCGGAAGGCTAAATACTGCGGCGCTAAACCATTCGTCAGTGGCACGATTGACGCTACGATAGGACACATCGAATTCATGTTTTTGACGCTCGATTAATTCACCTTGCCGATTCATCATTTCCAGAGATTCAACAAACTGCCAGGTTTCATAGCCAAAGGCACCAGCATTCATCGCCAGCGCACCACCTAGGGTACCGGGTATGCCAGCCAGAAAATCTGCACCAGATAAATCATGCTGCTGACAAAAACGTGAAAATTTTGCGCAGGTTACACCCGCTTCGGCATACACACGGCCATCACTTAGCAGACGCAAATCATTTAACTTTTGTAAAACCACAATCGTCACACCACGCAGACCACCATCGCGTACCAGCAGGTTACTGCCCAACCCAACCCAGGTGACTGGCTGTTGCGCATCGATGGTTTGCATGAACACAGACAGGTCATCCTTATCAGCTGGCTCATAGTAAATATCAGCCGCACCACCTGCTCGCCAGCTACAATGACGCGCCATCGACTCATTGTGTAACAGTCGTCCGCGGATATTGTGTGACATAGCCTGTGCCATCAAACAGCTGCCTCCTGCTGAGTGGCAACAAAGTCAATGGCAAAAGCACCGATACTCCCGGCACCCAGTGTCACCACAATGTCATTGTCTTCAATAACATCAGCTAACACATCGCCCAGCTGTGAAATCTCTTCCACAAAAACAGGGTCAATGCGTCCTCGACTGCGAATAGCACGGCTTAAGGCGCGGCCATCGGCATCTTTAATATGCTTTTCTCCAGCTGAGTAAACCTCTAGCAACAGAAGTTGATCGACTTCTGACAACACCTGTGCGAAGTCTTCGAACAGATCGCGTGTACGCGAATATCGATGCGGTTGAAACACGACGGTTAATCTTTGCTCAGGCCAGGCTGAACGTATTGCCTGTATGGTTGCGCGAATCTCATTCGGATGATGACCATAATCATCTATATGGCGAATGGTTTTACCAGCCACTCTCAGGTTTTCTGTAATCTGAAATCGACGACCTATACCAGCAAATCCTGACAGGGCGCTTTGCATTTGCTCACCACTCACAGCTAGTTCCCAACCAATACAAAGTGCCGCCGTTGAATTGAGCACATTGTGTATACCGGCCAGATTAAGTGTGATGTTTACCTGTTTTTGATCGGGAAAGGTAACATTAAAATGCGTTTTTGAACCTTCAGCTTTTATATCGCTAATACGCACATCTGCATCTGCTGACACGCCATAGGTCAGTACAGGCCGAGAAACCTGTGGCAGAATTTCACGAACCACATCATCATCGATACATACCACTGCAAGTCCATAAAAAGGAAGGTGATGCAGAAATTCAACAAAGGTCTGTTTGAGGCGTTCAAAATCACCCTCATAGGTCGACAGATGATCCTGGTCGATGTTAGTCACGATCGCCATCACCGGCTGTAGATACAAAAAGGATGCATCACTTTCATCCGCTTCTGCTACCAGGTATTCGCTGGCCCCCAGCTCTGCATGGCGTCCTGAACTGTTTAGCTTACCACCTATCACATAGGTAGGATCAAGACCACCTTCAACAAGTACTGAAGTCAGTAATGAAGTAGTGGTGGTTTTTCCATGTGTGCCTGCAACAGCTATACCCTGACGGAAACGCATCAACTCAGCCAGCATCTCTGCCCGTCTTACTATTGGAATACGTTGCTCCCTGGCAGCCTGGATCTCAGGATTGGAATCATCAATTGCTGTAGAAACAACAACTACGTGGGTCTGCGAGATATTCTCTGCGCGATGACCAATCTCAACCTGTATACCGATATCGCGTAAATGTCTTACCACTGCACTTTCATTGATATCGGAACCGCTGATCTTATAGCCCAGATTATGAAACACTTCAGCGATGCCACTCATACCAGCACCACCTATACCCACAAAATGTATCTTACGAATCCTTCGCATTAAATTTTTACTCGACTGACTCATAGCAGTGCCTCTTTTAATACGCCTTGCGCTACCAGCCTGGTCGCCTCTGTATAAGCAACCGAGCGCGCATTCATAGACATTTTTAATACCTGATCCCGCTCAACAGAAAATCGGTTTATGATTTCTGCGAGTTTCTCTGACGTTAATTCATGATCTCGAATCAACAGAGCTGCATCAGCTGACTCAAGAAAACCAGCATTCATAAATTGATGATCATCCACCGCATAGGGATAAGGTACCAGAATGGATGCCATACCTGCCGCTGCCAGCTCAGATACGGTTAATGCACCTGAGCGACACAAAACCAGATCGGCCCATTCATAAGCACTTTTCATATCCTTTACAAAAGGAATAACCTCTGCATCAACTTCACACTGTTGATAGTGTCCCTGACAGGCGTCTAAATGTCTTTCGCCACATTGATGCCTAATCAGTGGACGTTGCTGTGCTGGAATTTTCTGTATAGCTGCTGGCACGACTTCATTGAGTGTTTTAGCACCCAGACTACCTCCGATTATCAGCAGCCGCAGTTTCTCATGATCGCGACCTGCCAGACGCATTCGCGGCTCGGCTATAGAGAGAATTTCTGCCCGTACAGGATTACCAACCACTTCACTATTGGCAATACCTGCTGCTGCCTGCGGAAAAGCAAAATAACTTATACGTGAAAAGCCTTTTAGTAATTTATTAGTCAAGCCAATCACTGCATTCTGCTCATGAATAATCAATGGGATTCTTAAGACCCATGCCATCAGTCCGCCCGGACCAGAAGCAAAGCCACCCATTCCCAGTACCGCACGTGGACGATTTCTGCGTAGAATCTTCATCGCCTGCCAGCAGGCCTGAATCAACTTCAAGGGTGCCAGAGCAATAGTGAGCACGCCCTTACCACGCAGCCCCTGAACATCCAGCCATTCAACCGGAATACCGGCCTCGGGAACCAGCCTGGCTTCAATACCGCTACGAGTACCCATCCATACTATTGCTTCCCCCTGCTGGCGTAGAAATTCCGCAACCGCAAGCGCCGGAAACACATGACCACCGGTACCACCAGCCATCACCATAATTGGACGTTTAGCAGTCATGACTTAACCACCTTTTTACTACGTGATTTTTTTCGTGCAGGCGGTTCAACTACAACTACATTCTCATAATGCACACGTAACACCAGACCTATCGCAAATGACATAATCAGAATACTGTTGCCACCATAGCTAATGAATGGAAGGGTTAATCCTTTGGTGGGCAGCGCTCCCATATTCACGCCCATATTGATTAGAGCCTGTATACTAATCAGCAACGCCACGCCATAAACCAGGTAAGCTCCAAAAGCATGTCCTTTCAGCAGCGCTGTTTTGCCGATATTGAAACAACGCAATAAAAACCAGCCATAGATGGCAATCATAAATACGATACCTATTAACCCCATCTCTTCAGCATAGATAGCAAACAGAAAATCGGTATGCGCTTCTGGTAGATAAAACAGTTTCTGAATACTACCGCCAAGGCCAGTACCAAACATCCCGCCACTGCCTATAGCTATCAAAGACTGAGTCAGCTGAAACCCACTGTTAAATGGATCGGCCCAGGGGTCTAGAAAAGACGTAACACGCGCCATACGATAGGGAGAAGCCATCGCCAGTAACACCATAATGCTCAGGGTGCCCACGACGAACAGGAAGAAGTTCCCAAAGCGCACGCCTCCCAGAAACATCATACCGAGGCCAGTCATCAGCAGTACGGAAGCGGCACCAAAGTCAGGTTCCATCAATAACAGGCCACTGGCTACAGCGAGAATAATCATAGGTTTAAGAAAGCCTTTCATGTCGGTTTTAATTTCATCCGATCGCCGTATCAGATAACCGCTCAGATAGATAATCAAAAACAACTTGGCTATCTCTGAAACCTGCACCGTAAAAAGCACCAGATCCAGCCAACGGGTTGATCCATTCACCGTGCGGCCTACACCCGGCACCAGCACCAGTGCCAGCAATGCGATAGATCCCATCATCAGTAACATGCCATTGTTACGCCACAAACTAGTAGGAATTCTATACGCCAACCAGACCAGTACCGCACCCAGAAGCAGGCGTAAGAACTGTCGCTTACCAAAATAAAACGGATCGCCCATCTGCTGATCAGCAATACCGATGGATGCCGAAGTCACCATGATCAACCCGATTAGGGCAAGCAATCCATAGATCAATACAATCTGGGTATCCAGTGTATTTGAGATCATAGCTGTCTCTGCCTTAGGCTGTCGTGATGAACGTATTGCCTGACCTGTCATGACAGTGACCTCACCAGACGACTAAATTGTTCGCCCCTGTCAGCAAAGCCCTCGAACTGATCAAAACTGGCACAGGCTGGTGATAGTAAAACCAGATCACCGGGCTGTGCGATTTGATGTGCTCGTGCAACCGCTTCAGCCAGATTCTCTACTCTCTCGATGCGAGTACAGCCCAGTAGTGACTGTTCCATTTTATCGGCATCCTGTCCAAACAATAATACACAGCTAACCTTTTCTTTTACTGCTGTGCAAAGCGACTGCATATCGGCCCCTTTACTTTGCCCTCCAGCCAGTAAAATAATCGGTTCATCTATACCCTGTATGGCAGCAAGAGCTGCACCTGGATTAGTTGCCTTAGAATCATTAATCCAGCTAACACCATTGATTTCTGCAATCCACTGACTGCGATGCTCCAGTCCGGTAAACTGTTTTAATGTTTCAACAATAGCTGCTTTTGGAATTCCAGCTATTTCTGCCATCGCCATAGCAACCAGACAGTTAGCCCAGTTGTGACGACCTTTGAGTTTAAGCTCGCTGGTGTTTATCCAGCCTTCACCTTTTACTGCCAGCATCATCTGCGGTTGATGGATAATATGGTAATCCACATCATCGCGTTGCAGGGAAAACTGAATATCTTCAGATGAATGTCGAGTCAGTTCATCGTCTGCATTACTGATGACATGCTTTGCTCTGTGATAGATTTTTTTCTTGTAGCACTGATAATCAGCCAGATCATCATAACGATCCATATGATCTTCACTGACGTTCAAAACAGTCGCCACCAGTGGCTGCAGGCTGTCGGTAGTCTCCAGTTGAAAACTGGATAGCTCTAATACATACAGGTCTGCATCCTGCTGTAATAGATCAAGTGCGGGTACGCCGATGTTACCACCTACTGCTACCTTGTTACCGCCCGCCGCTATCATTTGTCCGATCAGGGTAGTAACCGTTGTCTTTCCATTGGAGCCTGTGATTGCAATGACCGGCTTATTCACCGCTTCAGCGAATAATTCAATATCTCCAATCACTCTTACGCCTGACTGCGCTACTTTTTTTATCAATGGACTTCTAACCGATAGTCCAGGACTTACTATCCAGCAATCTGCCTGCTCTATCAAAGATTCAGTTAATGGCTGCAATAACACATTAACATCAGGGAAAGCGGCAAGCAGCTGATCCAGATACGGAGGATGTTCACGGTCATCCTGCACGCTACAGTGATACCCATTGCGTAGGAGATAACAGGCAGCAGAAAACCCTGTCAACCCTAACCCGATAACCAGGTAGCGCTGATCAAGATGAACATGCTGCTGTTGCGTCATCATCTGCATCACCGTATCTTTAAACTCGCCAGTCCAATCAGCACCAGAATTACCGTAATAATCCAGAAACGCACAATAATGCGTGGCTCGGGCCAGCCCTTTAATTCGTAATGATGATGTAAGGGAGCCATACGAAAGATGCGCCGCCCGGTTAACTTGTAAGAGGCAACCTGTAAAACCACTGAAATGGTTTCAACCACGAAAATCCCTCCCATGATGAACAGCACCAGTTCCTGACGTACGACAACGGCAACTATGCCAAGAGCTGCACCCAGTGCCAGAGCGCCAACATCGCCCATAAACACCTGAGCTGGATAGGTATTGAACCAGAGAAAACCCAGACCAGCTCCCACCAGTGCGCCACAGAACACCACCATTTCACCAACACCCGGAACATAGGGAATGCCAAGGTATCCCGCAAAATTGGTATTCCCGGTCACATAGGCAAATACACCCAGAGCACCACCTACCAGCACTGTGGGTAAAATGGCCAGTCCATCCAGACCATCGGTCAGGTTAACTGCATTACTACTACCGACGATAACCAGATAAGCGAGCACGATATAAAACCAGCCCAGATCCAGTACCACATCTTTAAAGAAAGGTAGAATCAGCTGAGTTTCAATAGGCACCTGAGCCGTCGAAAAAAGAATATAGGCAGCCGTCAGGCCAATAATAGATTGCCATAGATATTTGGCTCTGGCTGACAGACCTTTAGAATTTCCGAAGGCAATTTTCCTGTAATCATCTACCCAGCCAATGACACCAAAACCTCCAGTCACCATCACCACAATCCACACAAAGCGCGATGACAGGTCGCTCCATAACAGGGTACTAACTATGATGGCCACCAGGATCAGCGCTCCACCCATGGTGGGTGTACCGGCTTTACTGAAATGCGATTGTGGACCATCATCGCGTACGTTCTGTCCGATATTGTATCGACTCAGATAACGAATCATGCCCGGTCCAACCAGCAATGAAATTAACAAAGCGGTCAGCACACCAAGTATGGTGCGCATGGTCAGGTACTGAAACAGGTTGAAGCCACTGTAGAATTGCGTCAGATATTCAGCGAGACTATACAGCATAATCATCTCCATTCTTTGTGGATGGATCTTTTAATGCAGTCACCAGCTTTTCCATGCGGGCACTGCGCGATCCTTTAATTAAAAGATTAATTCCACTATGTAATCTTGCACCTATATAGCGCGCCATATCTTCATGATTTTCAAAACAATATCCTTCATCACCAAAAACTTTTGCCGCCTTGCAGCTATAAGTACCCAGAGCAAAAAATTTAACGACGCCAATTTCTTTTGCCAGGGTCAAAGTCTGTTCATGCAAACGTAGTGCATCGGCACCCAGTTCAGCCATATCGCCCAAAGCTAACCAGGCTACACCGCGTTGTGCACATAACACATTAACTGCCGCTATTAAGGAACCTGGGTTTGCATTGTAGCTATCATCAATAATCAAACTCTTGTTCACACCGGGATAAAACTTCTGCCGTCCACGAACACCAACAAAACCACCCAGCCCCTCAGCAGCCTGCTGCAGACTAAAACCACAGGCTATCGCCAGAGTTATTGCCGCTACAGCATTCTGTACATTATGCAGACCCTGCATTTGAATCTCGGTATCCGCCTCATCAGGCCCCTGAGTGACTTCGATATGCAAAGTATCTGCCTGCTGTACAAAAGCACCGCTTACATCACTCTGCTGCCTTAATGAAAAACTAATATGCGAAGAACTGGCAGCTATAGATTTCCAGTAATCCACGGCATCCTCGTCTTCATTAAATACGGCAATCGCTGATGATGAGGAAAATTGATACATCTCTCCCTTGGATCGAATCACACCCTGGCGCGAGCCAAAACCTTCAACATGGGCGTTCTGGGCATTATTCACATACACTACGTCCGGTTCGGCTATGCTCAACAGGTTATGGATTTCATGTTGATGATTCGCACCCATCTCAACCACCGCAAAGTGATGTTGTGGCGTCAGACCAAACAACGTCAAAGGCACACCAATGTCATTATTTAAATTACCCTGTGTCAGCAGGGTTCTATGTTCGCTGGAGAGAATGCGAGCTAGCATTTCCTTTACGGTAGTTTTGCCATTACTACCACTTATCCCAATAACCTTTGCTGGCATCTTATGGCGCCATAAATTAGCCAGGCTACCCATCGCAGAACGGCAGTCTTCAACAATCAACTGAGGAATATCTAAATCAACAGCACGTTCAACTACAACGGCTGCGGCTCCTTTATCTCTTGCCAGAGCCACAAAATCATGCCCATCAAAGTTTTCACCCTTGATGGCAATAAATAAAGCTCCGGCACAGTCCTTGCGCGTATCTATAACCACCCCTTTAAAATAAAACTCCGAGACCGCGGCATTCTGGGGAAATAAGTTGAGTAAATCATCTGAATGTAGACTGATCATATAGACTGCTCCTGTCGAATTTCTACCACCAGATCTCTATCACTAAATGGGATTTTCTGCTCACCGATAATCTGAAACTGCTCATGCCCTTTTCCAGCGATAACAAGCAGATCATTTTCATTAGCCTGGGTGATTGCAGTTTTTATCGCTGCTGCTCGATCATGGATTACTCGCACGAGTTCAGGTTTCTGTAACCCAGCCACTATTTCATGCATGATTTTCTGTGCTGACTCGGTACGTGGGTTATCATCGGTAAGAATAACGTGATCAGAAAGACGCTCTGCTACTGCAGCCATTTTAGGACGTTTAGTTTGATCTCTATCACCACCACAGCCAAATACACAATAAAGTGCGCCCTGATAACTGTC
Source organism: Gammaproteobacteria bacterium (assembly GCA_050295575.1). GTDB lineage: Bacteria > Pseudomonadota > Gammaproteobacteria > JACNJF01. The sequence continues at coordinate 26,494 of JBNKPX010000015.1, forward strand.
CTTAAGTGCTGTCAAACAGGCTTCTAGCGCCTGTTCAGTATGAGCAAAGTCGATTACGACGGCAGGATATCCATTGAGTGCTGGATAATATTCCATACGACCAGGAATTGGTTTTAGCTGTTGCATTGCTGACTCTATCTGTTCTCGATCAAAACCGAGCAACTGCAATGCTGCAATACAGGAAAGCAGGTTATCAATATTAAATGAGCCGATTAATGCGCTTTGAATTCTAATATCGCCCGACGAAGTTGCTGCAACAATCTCCAGCCCCTGATCATTCATCTGACTATGTCTTAAGGATACTGAATTTGGTACCGACAGCTGTGTATGTGCATTTACAGCCAGTGAGGTATCCAGCTTATATTGCTGGAATAATTTCGCCCCCAGCTCATCATCGACATTAAAAACACGTCCAGTTAATCCACTGTGTTCAAAAAGCAGAGATTTAGCGGCTGCATATTGTTCCAGAGTGCCATGATAATCCAGATGATCGCTACCCAGATTGGTTAATAATGCGATATCAAATTCACAGCCACTCACTCGATATTGCTGTAATGCGTGCGAAGAAACCTCCATCACAACATATTCACAACCACTTTCAACTAATTCAGCTAATAATGACTGTATGCAAACAGCATCTGGCGTTGTATAGCCAAGCATATTCAATCGATTGGCCACGCCGTAGCCTAGTGTGCCGATACTACCGGCAATTTTCCCGCTACGCGTCAAAGCCTGAACCAGCAAATGGGTCACACTGGTTTTACCATCGGTACCGGTGACACCGATTAATTTAAGCGCAGATGCTGGATCAGCATAAAAGCGACTGGCAATCTTACCGGTCATACGATTTAAATCTGCCACAGCTATCCATTGGGTAATAAGCTGCTTTTTCAGTAAGTCTATGCGTTGCTTACAATAGCTATCGTTCGCATCATATAAAACAGCAACCGCCCCCTGCTTGACTGCATCAGCAGCAAAATCAATCGCATGATGTTTTATGCCTGCCTGTGCGATAAATACATCTCCCGCCTTGAGCATCTGACTATTACTGGAGATGCCCTGTATCGGCAAATCAGTTAAGTACTCGGGCTCGACAAAACCCTGCAAAAGCTGCCTTAGTGTCATCGATATTGGAAGATTCTGATGAGCCATCATCACACCTTCGTCTCCTCAGATTTCGCCATGCGTTGAATAGCCGGCAAATCATCTGGAGATATATTCATCAGGCGCAGGGCATGCCCGAGTACTTCACTAAATACCGGTGCAGCTACCTGACCACCGTGGTAACCATTCTGTTTTGGATCATCAATCATCACCGCCATCACCAGGCGAGGATTACTCACTGGAACCACACCGGCAAAAACTGAAACATAGCTATCTTTCAAATATCCGCCAGCAGCACTCTTCCGGGCTGTACCTGTTTTGCCTGCAACTCTATATCCATTAATAGCGGCTCGCTTAGCTGTACCGCCAGGCCCCACCACCTGCTCCATCATCTGCAGCACTTTTTTCGCTGTTGCAGCAGTCATCACCTGACTTGACTCTGGCACTTCATCAACCTTGAGTAAACTCAATGGCAATAGTTTCCCCTGATTCGCAAACAGGCTATAGGCTCTGGCCAGCTGCAAGGCACTTACTGAAAGACCATAACCAAAAGCAATAGTGGCATGATCCAGTGGCTGCCAGTCACTGTAGTAGCTTAGATACCCCGATGAAGCAGCAGGAAAACTGACTCCAGTTGATTCACCGAAACCAAAATCACTAAAAGACTGCCAAAGTTCCTTTGGCTTCATAGATAATGCGACCTTGGAAGCCCCCACATTACTTGACTTACGTAATATACCGGCAAGATCCAGCACACCATAATCTCTGAAATCTTTAATAGGGTGACCACTGACCTTCATGTAACCAGGTGAGGTATTAATACGACTTTTCTGGTTGAACAGATGTCTATCCATGGCCGCTGCCAGGGTGAATGGCTTGATTGAAGAACCCGGCTCAAAAACATCGGTAATCGCTCGATTACGGCGTTGCTCCGCTTTTTGTTTATTGCGGCTATTCGGGTTGTAGGATGGAAGATTAGCCAGCGCCAGAATTTCCCCTGTATGCGCGTCCAGCAATACAGCGCTACCTGATTCTGCATCATGGAATTTAATTGCCTTTGCCAGACTTCTATAAGCAATGTATTGCAGGCGCATATCCAGGCTCATCTGCAAATCATTGCCCGGTTTGGCGGCAGAAACCTGTGCAATATTCTCAACTACCCGGCCTTTTCGATCACGTAATATCTGACGCTGGCCAGGAGTCGCTTTTAACCAGTCCTGATATACTCGCTCCATGCCTTCACTACCGGTATCATCTATATCGGTAAACCCCAGTACATGTGACACAATCTCACCAGCAGGATAAAAACGGCTATACTCACGTTGCAGATAAACACCCTGAGCACCTTCAATAGCTTTTTTAGCTAGATCTGGTTCAACCCGTCTTTTTAAAAACACAAACTCTTTGTTAGCTCGCTGAGTAACACTGGTTAAAACCGTTGAGTAATTCAAGCCTAATGACTTTGATACTTTTTTTAATCCCGGCTTGTCCAGCAATGCCAGCCTGGGGTTAACCCACACTGAATCAACTGGTGTACTAATCGCCAGAGGCGCTCCAAATCGATCAACTATCGCGCCGCGATATGCCGGTGTATCAATGGTTCTTAACTGTCGCTGACTACCTTCATCCAGTAAAAAATCCTGATCAACCACCTGCAGATAAGAGGCGCGCGCGATCAATGCGCCGAACATCAGCAACAGTACAGCCAGCACAAAATAATGCCTTACTGAAAAAAATGATGTTTGATTAGACTCACTCATATTAAGGTAAAGTCACTATTTGAATATCTTCGGGTAAAATCATGCCCAGTTTTTTTCGTGCCATTGATTCAACATTCGCCTGAGTAATCAGGGTACTGTTCTGTAGCTGCAGGCGGCTCCAGTGAATCACCTTTTCGTCCTGCTGCTTTTGAACCTTCCTCAACTCAGAGAACAGTGCACGGCTTTCATGCTTCACATAGATCACAGTCATCGCGCTGCCGGTTACAAGAACAATCAGCAGCATCAACCAGTAAAGCCGACTCATCAGGAGACTCGCTCGGCTACTCTTAATACCGCGCTACGCGAACGCGGATTCTGTGCCAGTTCCTGCACCCCGGCCTTAATCGCCTTACCGATAGTGCGCAAGCGAATAGAGACAGATAATTCACTTTCTCTAACGGGTAAACCACGCGGGATAGACGGTGCTGTTGACTGCTGTTTAAAAAATCTTTTAACCAGACGGTCTTCCAGTGAATGAAAACTAATCACCAGTATCCGACCACCCACTTTTAAAACATCAAACATATCGGCAAGGACCAGTTCAACATGCTCCAGCTCATGATTAATTTGCATACGGATAGCCTGAAAACTTCGGGTTGCCGGATGCTTTTTCTCTTTACCTGCCGGTACGCAGTCCTTAATGATAGATACCAGGGTATCGGTATCATTTATTGGTTGCTGCTGGCGGTATTCAACAATCTTGCGCGCAATACGACGGGAAAACCGTTCTTCACCAAAACGCCATAAAACGTCTGCAATTTCTTTCTCGCTAGCTCTTGTAATCCATTGCTGTGCCGTTTCGCCCTGCTCGGTATTCATGCGCATATCCAGTGGGCCGTTTTGCTGAAAACTAAAACCACGCGTCGCATCATCCAGCTGAGGAGATGAAACACCCAGGTCTAGCAGCACACCATCTACCTGGCTCGCCAGGCCCTGTTGTGAGATATGATTCTTCATTTGCACATAATCATCATGAATAATGGTGACACGTTGATCACCTGCATGTTTGGCACGAGCACAGGCTATTGCCTGAGGATCCTTATCCATCACGATCAGACGCCCATGTTCACCCAACTGTTCCAGTATCGCTGCCGCATGCCCACCACGACCGAAGGTACCATCGACATACACACCATCAGGTTTAACCTGCATAGCCTGCAAAACTTCATTAAACAAAACCGGCTGATGTAATAACTGCGCGCTCATAAAGAAAGCTCCAGCAATGCGGCAGGAATCTCATCATCGTCATCATCTTCCATGCATAGCTTGTCCCATAGCTGCTCATCCCACAGCTCCAGCTTATTACCCTGTCCTATTAGCAACGCCTTCTTTTCTAACTGTGCATAGCTGCGCAATGGCGCAGAAAGCAGCATACGGCCATTCGCATCCACCTCAATATCAGTGGCATAACCTATTAACATGCGTTGTATGCGACGGGCCTTTTTGTTAAACCCGGGAAGAGCATTGATTTTTTGTTCGAGAACTTCCCATTCAGGGAGCGGGTAAATAAGCAGGCAGGGCTTATCGGTATCGATAGTTACAACCAGCTGGCCTTCACAAATTTCAGACAAGCGCTCACGATAACGCGCAGGCAAAACCATTCTGCCTTTCGCATCAATCGATAAATTTGAGGCGCCTCTGAATTTATACACCGTTTTAGCTCGTTTTTTCCACTTTGTGACACTTTTACCCACTAATGGACACAGTATCGTCGCAAAAAACCACAAGTCAAGTAAAAATGGCCCTTTAGGAATAGAATTTCTTTAATAACAACAATGACTTAGCTATGTTTTCACAAGCTGTTACTCAATAGTCTATAGAAAACAAAAACTAATGGGGTCAAGTTAAAGTAAAGTATTAAGAGTTGTTGATTTATCAACTTTTTCACAAAGAAATGACTACCGGGGGACGGTAGTTTTGAGTTAAACGTGCAGTTTAAAAAAATAAGTCAGCCGATAAGCCGGGTTCTGTCGTGGATAATCATTCATCTGGAATCACTGTCACCAATGACCCTCAAGCGACCAACCCGAAAGCAGTGCGGGCCACACCTTAGCTCTCCTATTTGGTCTTGCTCCGAGTGGGGTTTACCCTGCCACTACTGTTACCAGTAGCGCGGTGCGCTCTTACCGCACCATTTCACCCTTACCATGCGAGCATGGCGGTATATTTTCTGCGGCACTTTCCGTAGGCTCACGCCCCCCAGGCGTTACCTGGCACTCTGCCCTATGGAGCCCGGACTTTCCTCCAGCACCTGATGGTGCCAGCGATTATCTGGCTGACTTGGGCGCATGATACAGTAAATTTTAAAAAAAGCCCGAACAATGCGCAGGAATAGCTGCTTCTATTAAGCAATAATCTCAAATAGTTAGCTGATTACCCCCTCCCTATATGTAATGTACTAAAAACACTTACCACAGAGGACACGGAGGCCGCGGAGAGAAACCATTAGCAATGGTTATTACTTTATTCTTATTGAACACCCTATTTTGATACTTGAGCCCCCAGAACCATTATGATAAACATATTGCCCTCCGTGTTCTCTGAGCCCTCTGTGGTGGAATAATTCTAAATATTGAAATAACTGAAGCCCTGGGGGACTCAAGAACTGTAATGAGCTCTGTTAAGTTGATGATTCACCGGATATCTTCAAGGCCTGCTGGTATAGGTCATTTTTCTTCAGGCCCGTAATCTCAACGGCCAGCTTGACCGCTTTCTTTAACGGCATATCTGCCAGTAAAATCTTTAACAACCGCCTGCTTTCCAGAGCGTCCTGCTCGGGATCTGATTCGGATTGCACCGACAAAAGCACCACAAATTCTCCCTTTTGTAGCTCAGGAGATTGTTCCAGCTGAGCCAGACAGGATTGTGCCGTGCCACGGATGAAATTTTCGTGACGTTTGGTCAGCTCTTTCGCCAACACCACATCTGCTGCCGGCATGACTTGATCCAACTGTTGCAATAATCGAACGATACGATGCGTTGACTCCAGTAAAATCTGTGTGCCCGGCTGTGCCTTGATCAACTCCAGCCGGGTTAGGCGCTCAGCATTTTTCTGCGATAGAAAGCCATGAAAGGTGAAACAATCAGTAGGTAACCCTGCTGCACATAATGCCGTGATTATGCTACTGGCTCCAGGAATGGGACAGACCTGAAATCCAGCTTCAATCACGCCATTTACCAGCTTATAGCCCGGATCAGAAATCAATGGGGTGCCGGCATCAGAGATCAACCCTACCGACATCCCCTGTTGCAGATAATCCACAATCTGCGCCACACGATCATTCTCATTATGATCATGTAATGAAAGCATCTTTTTCTTTAGTCCCAGGTGGGATAGTAAATACTGGCTATGCCGGGTATCTTCAGCCGCGACCAGGTCAACCCTGGATAAGGTGTCAATCGCCCGCCGGCTGATGTCATCAAGATTACCGATGGGCGTTGCAATGATAAAAAGTACAGCTGACATTAAATACCTGATGCATGTAAACTTATGGATTGTGAATTGTATCAGACTACACGACAACAACCCCAAACAGGTCATCATGCCCAGAAAACATTTCGACAGCTTGCTTAAAGGCGCACTTATAGTTTTTACCTTATCCATACTGTTTGGCTGCCAGACAACCAGCATCAACAAACCTGTGTCCGCAGGTAAAACAACGGCTGAAGATATTCTGATTGCACGCCAATTCGAACAAAACATGCAATGGGATAATGCCGCAGAGATGTATCGATACATGGCCTTTCAATCGCAACAACCCGATAAATCGATGTATCTGCAAAAAACAGCCTTGATGCTTTACAGAGCGGGCCGTAGCGATGAGATCGAAGCCTTTTACCAGCAACTGCCTGAGGGTGCGCTAGCAGAAAGCGAATTGCAGAAAAAGATCATCATCCTTGCCGGTAGCTACCTTGATCAGGGAAAGATTTATCAGGGGCTTGGATACCTGCCAGAGCTGGATACAATCAGCGACCCTGTCTACAAGGCGCTTGCATATGGCATTAGATCCAGTGGTGTACTGGCCATAGGCAAGCCGTTAGAAAGTGCCCAATTACGAATCGAGCTTAGTCAGTACCTAAGCACTGAATTGGAACAACGACAGAATGAAGAGGGTATATGGGATGCCATCAATCGTATTAGTGAATCCAGCATCATCAAGGCCCTTTCCAAACAACAACCCATGGATATACGTGGATGGCTGGAACTTAACCTGATAGCTCGCCGCTCCAACATGATCCCGAGCAAGATCGAGCCCTGGCTTAAAAAATGGAGCGAGCTATATCCAGGACATCAGGCAAGCCCGTTTTTTGTTGAAAAACTACGTGCAGACAGCCGCCTGATTTTCATCAATCCGACACGTATTGCACTGATGCTTCCATTCGATGACAAGCTGCGTAAGGTTGCTGAGGCGATTCAAAATGGTTTTCTGCATGCTTACTACAACGACCCCGAAGAAAAACCCATACTGGAAATTATTAATGTCAGCAGTAATCCGCAGGACTTTTACCTTCAGTACAACCAGGCCATTCAAAATGGTGCTGACTTTATAGTAGGGCCTCTGAATAAAAAGCTGGTGAATGAGCTGTTACTCAATAAAGCGCTAAAAACCCCTACCTTAACGCTGAACTATGCTGATGATGATAGCTATGGCGTTAATAATCTGTTTCAGTTTGGCCTGCGCCCTGAGGATGAAGCCGAACAGATAGCCGACTATGCACTGATCAATGCCCATTACCATGCCATTACCTTAACCCCTGACACTCCGCTCGGTAAGCGACTGGAAAGCGCATTTACCAAACGATTCGAGGCCCTGGGGGGACTGGTCGTCGATTCAGCACGCTATCCAGCGGCCAATAATGATTACTCTTCAACCATCAAGAACCTGTTGAATATCAAAGATTCAGACAGTAGGCACACCATACTGGATCGCGTATTAGGTCAGAGCAGTGAGTTTATTCCACGCAGACGACAGGATGTGGACATGATTTTCATTGCAGGCAATCCACGCCAGGCTCGACTAATTAAACCACAGCTCAAATTTCATCATGCCAAGGATCTGCAGGTATATGCTACCTCCAGCATTTCTTCCAGCACCCCTGCACCCGATGCTGATCGCGATCTTGATGAAATCCAGTTTGTGGATACTCCCTGGGCGCTACAGTCTGAACAAAACCCTGATTTTTCAGCCATCAGCAAACTATGGCCTGCGCAAAGCCAGCGCTATGCAAAATTTATCGCGCTGGGTATAGATGCCTACAAAATGATCCCTTCATTACGCAGGCTCATGCTTAAACAAATTCCTGCCCTGCCCCTAAACACTGGCAACATCACACTCGATAACAAGGGCCGTATCCATAGAGAGCTGCTATTAGCCACCTATAGAAAAGGCCACGCAGAAGTCATTAAACAAGGCGTAGATACTGTCGAATAAGCGATGTTTGCCAAAAGCAAGGGACTGTTTTACGAGCAACAGGCAGCGGAGTATTTGATTCAGCAGGGTCTGACCCCGCTGGAAAAAAACTATCACTGCAGATATGGTGAAATCGATTTAATCATGCTGGATGCAGGATCTCTGTGCTTTATCGAAGTAAAGTTTCGCAAGAGCAATGCCTTTGGCGGTACTGCCTATAGCATCCCCGCTTCCAAGCAGCGCAAGATTATTCAAACTGCATTACATTATATTTCTCGAAAAAGACAATACCAGCAACACCCCTATCGCTTCGATGCTGTCTTTATCCAGCAGGCTGATCAGCTAAGATCGACACACATTGAATGGATTCAAAGCGCATTTGAAACAAGCGGTTACTCCTGAAGCTCAGCTAATTTAACGTACCATAAAACCACTCACCACAGAGGACACGGAGGCCACAGAGAAGATAAGTTAGCTCGGTTTTAAAGGTTAAAAATATCTAAATGGCTAAAACCCAGGGATAATCAGGTTAGATTTTATTTTACAATCTTTAGCCCTGGTCTGGATTTATCAGTCTTCTTAACAGGCTTATCCTGATCCACCCTGGCTTCGGATTCATCTTCAATGGAGGGCTCAGAATCGGCAAACATCATTCCTTCACCATCTTCCATACTATAAATAGCCATCACCGCCTGGATAGGGATATAAAGGTTTTGTGACACCCCCGAAAAGCGTGCGGAAAATGCAATATAGGCATTATCAATCTCAAGGCCCTGAACTGCGCGATGAGCGATATTCAACACCACCTTTCCATCTTTTGCGATACCGGGAGGTATCTCCACGTTGGGTTGGGTACTATCGACCATGATATAGGGGGTAGCATTATTATCTTCCAGCCACTCATACAGGGCTCGAATAAGATAAGGTTTATTCGGGGTCATATCTTCTCTCAATAAAAAAGGCCGCTATCGGTAAATATGATAGCGGCCTTTCGTAGTTACGACCAGATTAAAACGAAACTGTTTTAATCTGCCATGTCACGTTCCTGCTCGCTCAGGCTCTTCTGGAAGGAAGGCCTGGAAAAAACCCGTTTCATGTAATCAGCAATCGGCTTGCTAGAAGCCGGCAACTCGATACCGTAATAAGGTAAACGCCAGAGTATTGGAGCAATACTGCAATCCAGCAAACTGAACTCTTCGGACAGAAAGTATGGCATGGCACCAAACACTTCTACGGAATTAATCAGACTTTCCGTCAGTGCCTTCTTGGCCTGAGCTTTTTTCTTATCGGTACCGTGTTCGATATCGGGCAAAAGGCTATACCAGTCGCTTTCAATTCGAAACAGGCCGAGTCGACTTTTAGCCCGAGAAACTGGATCTACCGGCATCAAGGGCGGATGAGGAAAACGCTCATCAAGATACTCAATCAAAACCCGGGCATCATACAAAACCAGATCCCGATCCACCATGGTGGGTACCGTGGCATAGGGATTTAGTTCGAGCAGATCCTCGGGCAGATTGTCCATATCAACATCGTAGATTTCGACGGTGATATCCTTTTCTGCCAGAACGATACGGCTACGATGACATTGTGGGTCGATCGGAGATGAAAAACAGGTCATCACCGAACGACGATTTGCTACAGCTGACATATAGTTATGTACTCAGGTTAAGTGTTTAGTGTACGTCTTTCCAGTATTCCTTCTTCAGCAGATACGACAGTATCAGCAACACAAAGAGGAAAATCAAAACGCCCGTACCCACATTTTGACGCTTCTGCTTGTAAGGCTCAGCCATATAGTCAAGAAAAGCAACAAGATCTTTCACCGTCTGGTCATACTCTTCAGCAGTCATTGAGCCTGGAGTTACCTGCTCAAAACCAACCATGACTTCATGCTTGCCACCATGACCATCATCCTGCTCTTCAATGATAACCTTTTTCAGGCCTTCTAGCTCGGATAATACATGAGGCATACCGACTAATGGAAAAACACCATTATTGACGCCAAAAGGACGAGTCTCATCAATATAAAAACCACGCAGGTAATTATACAACCAGTGAGTGCCACGAGAGCGGGCAACCAGTGACAGATCAGGAGGAGCTGCACCAAAAGCAGCTTCGGCATATTCCTTGCTCATAGTGGTTTTCATCAACTCACCAACCTTGGTTTTTTCGCCGTACTTGTCAGTGGTGAAAATCAGGTTTTCAGATACCAGATCATCAGAAATCCCCAAATCCTTACCAACACGGTTATAACGAGCATAACTCGCCGCATGACAGCTCAGGCAGTAGTTAGAGAATGTGGCTGCACCACGCTGCATTGCCGCTTTATCATTCCAGTCGATAGAAATATCATCATTAGGAAAGATCACCTCACCACCAGCTGCCAGACTCAGAACAGGAAATAACAATCCTGCGACAAGAATTAAAGACTTCTTCATGATGTAACCCTCTCTGGAACTGGCTTGGTTTTCTCATTCTTACTGATAAACCACAGACCAATAAAATATCCGAAATATCCTAATGTGAATAAACGAGCAAACCAGGTGCGTTCTGTGGTTGCTGGCAACGCACCCAGATAACCAAGACCGATAAAGCAAATAACAAACATCACCAGCAACACCTTGAAGGCGGCAGAGCGATAGCGTATTGAATGCACCTTACCTCTATCCATCCAGGGCAGCAGAAACAGGAAGATAATGGCTCCAAACATACCGATAACGCCCATCAGCTTATCGGGGACCGCACGTAGAATGGCGTAAAAAGGAGTGAAGTACCATACAGGTGCAATATGCGCCGGAGTCTTGAATGGGTTAGCTGGGATAAAATTTGCTGCTTCCAGAAAATATCCATTCATCTCAGGCATAAAAAACACCACCACACTGAACAGCATCAGGAATACCACAACACCGACAATATCCTTTACCGAATAGTAAGGGTGGAAAGGAATACCATCTAGTGGGATACCATTCTCATCCTTGTTCTTTTTAATTTCGACACCGTCAGGATTATTTGAACCTACTTCATGCAATGCCAGAATATGCATGACTACCAGCATTAATAGAACGATAGGCACTGCGATCACATGCAATGCAAAGAAACGATTCAGAGTCGCATCGGAGATAACGAAGTCACCACGAATCCACAGTGTCAGGTCATCACCAATAACGGGGATTGCACTAAATAGTGAAATAATAACCTGAGCACCCCAGTAAGACATCTGGCCCCATGGCAATAGATACCCCATGAAAGCTTCGGCCATCAACGCCAGGAAGATAAACATCCCAAAGATCCAGATCAGCTCACGAGGTTTCTGGTAGGAGCCATACATCATGCCACGGAACATATGCAGGTAAACCACGATAAAGAATGCGGATGCCCCCGTGGAGTGCAGATAACGAATCAACCAGCCCCAGTCAACATCACGCATGATGTATTCAACCGAAGCAAACGCCAGCTCACCATCCGGTTTGTATTGCATGGTCAGGAAAATACCGGTAACTATCTGTAACACCAGCACCAGTAATGCTAAAGATCCAAAGAAATACCAGAAATTGAAGTTCTTTGGCGCGTAATACTTGGACAGATGGTCTTCCCACATCTTGCTAAGTGGAAAACGCGCATCTACCCAACCTAATAAATCATTACCCATACTCATTTTATGCTTCTCCGTCTTCGCCGATTAACACGACGGTTTCACTCACATAACGATGCTTTGGAATAACCAGATTGGTCGGCGCAGGAACGCCCTGATGTACACGCGCAGCAAAGTCAAATTTGGAGCCATGACAGGGGCAGAAAAAGCCGCCCATCCAGTCAGCGGTGATTTCCGGACGAAAGGATGGTGAGCAGCCCAGGTGAGTACAGATACCAATTACAACCAGGTACTCAGGTTTGATTGAGCGGTGCTCATTCTTACAGTAATCTGGCTGTATACTTTGATCTGAGCCAGGATCACGTAATACGTCAGCCATTTTGGGAAGTGTTGCCAGGGCTTCTTCGCCACGACGCACTATCCATACCGGCTTACCTTGCCACTTAACGATTATTTGCTGACCCTCTTCCAGCTTGCCAATGTCAGCCTCAACCGGCGCACCGGCAGACTTGGCTTTAGCACTGGGATTCCAGGTCATGAGAAACGGGACAGCCGCAGCTACCACACCGGCACCACCGACAACACTGGTCGCCGCGGTGAGCAAGCGTCGACGGGATTTATCTATACCTTCAGATGACATCTGAATATCTCTCCATCTTAAGAAATCGGACACAGACAGCACTGTTTAACCTCGATTAAACCACGCAATCTGCACAAAAAAACGGGCGCAAGAATATACTAATTTTCTTATTTCGTCGAGGCTTAAACCAAAATAAAGCCCGCTAACAGGAGCTATATCAAGTGAAACTCTAGATTCGAAAAACAGCTGAAAGAAATGTCATTAGACCGGATTATCAATATCGATAAAACTGTGCTTAATGGAAAAACGACCCGCTAAAAGATCTCCTAAGGCCTGTACACCGTAACGCTCGGTAGCATGATGCCCGGCAGCTATATAATGTATCCCTGTCTCGCGTGCAAAGTGCACCGTTGATTCTGAAATTTCACCAGAAATAAACAGATCAACACCCTGCTTAACAGCCTGTTCGATATAGGATTGCGCTGCCCCCGTACACCAGGCAATGCGTCGAACCGGATGTTCGCCTCCATGTATTAACAAGGGGTTGCTATCGATTACCTCACCCAGGTCTTCCAGCACCTGTTCAACAAAACAGCTGTCTGCGAGCTCACCCAGCCACAGCAAACCCTGTTGACCGGTGACTAGCCAGCCCATACGTTTAGCCAGTTGCGCATTATTGCCAACAGTAGGGTGCGCATCCAGAGGCAGATGGTAGGCCAGCAGGCTGATATCATGCTGAAACAGCTTACGGATACGGTTACCCTTAAACCCCACTAAGGGTGCAGCTTCTCCTTTCCAGAAGTATCCATGATGAACCAGCAGCGCATCAGCGCCCTGCTCAATTGCAGCATCGATTAATTCCAGGCTAGCGGTCACGCCTGTCACCAGATGATTCAAATCAGCTCGCCCTTCAACCTGCAAACCATTCGGACAATAATCATCGAATTCATCAATAGAAAGGTAGTCATCGCAAAAATGACATATTTCATCAAGTTGCATTATTATCTCTGCCCCTTTAAAAGAGTTGCTATGATAAAGTATTTACATGAAGACTTTAAAACAATTCCTGTTTCTGTTTCAGTTCGCATTTATTGGACTGATACTGGGCGCCGCTTACCTGATTTGGCAATCTCCAGATGTTCCTGCAACCATTAACAGCTGGTTACCCCACGCATGGCAATCAAGCCCCGAAATTAAGACAGCGGCACCTTCCTTACCCGATCCTGAGGGGCCTTTCTCCTATGCTGAAGCTGTAGAGACCTCTGCCCCATCGGTAGTCACTATCTATACCAGCAAAACCGTCAAGCAGAGTGTACACCCGTTACTCGATGATCCGGTATTTGATCAATTGTTTGGCGATCAATTGAAAAAATATAAACGAGATAAGACCTCAACCAATCTTGGCTCTGGCGTCATAGTGACCAGCGATGGATACATACTGACCAACCAACATGTAGTCGATGGTGCGGATGAGATACTGATTTCCCTGTCCGATGGCCGTAGTAGTGAGGCGCAGATCATAGGCGAAGACCGTGAAAGTGACATTGCTGTTTTGCGCATTCCTCTCAACAACCTGAAAAACATCCAGGTCGCCAACGGCAATAACCCCATTAGAGTAGGCGATGTAGCACTGGCAATCGGCAACCCTCTCAATGTGGGACAGACTGTCACCATGGGCATTATCAGCGCTACTGGACGTAACCGAGTAGGATTGAATACCTTCGAAAACTTTATCCAGACCGACGCCGCCATCAACCCTGGGAATTCCGGCGGTGCACTGGTGAATGCGCATGGCGATCTGATCGGTATCAATAGCGCCATCTTCAGTCAGTCAGGTGGTTCACAGGGCATAGGTTTTGCCATACCCATTTCTCTGGCCCTTGATGTAATGAAAGAAATCCTCAAATATGGTCATGTCAGCCGTGGCTGGCTAGGTGTTGAAGGTACCGATATTACAGCACAGGCTGCTATTAACTCGGGCAATCCAGATATTCGAGGCGTGCTGATAGTCGGCGTATTTATCGACAGCCCTGCCGACAAGGCCGGAATATTGACGGGAGATATCATCACTGCGATTGATCACAAACCAGTCAGTAAGGTTCGTAATGTACTGGAAACCATAGCCGGACATAAACCCGGGGAAGAAGTTATTATCGATATTCTACGTGACGGTCAATCACTATCGCTACCGATGATTACCACCGAAAGACCACAATAAAGCAGGATAAACAAAAAGCGTTAGCCGCATTTTCGGCTAACGCTGATACAGCTTTTCAAAGCCAGCAACAGAAAAACCACTCATTCGTTTATTACCAACCAGGATGAGAGGCACACCATTGCCGCCCAGTTTTCGAAAATCAGTTTTCCCCTTGCTGGATTTCTCAACATCGTATTCATCAAAAGCGATATTCTTTTGCTTAAAATATCGCCGCGCCTGTTTACAGTATCCACACCAGGAAGCGCTGTACATGACGACATCCTTTGAAGAGCCTTTACGCTTTGTGATAAGGCCTGGGTCAAACTTAAACCGTGAGCTGGCTGAGCCTTTTTTTGAGGGATAGCTGGAAAACGAGTTAACCTGAACATTAACCTTTTCAGCCTTGCCTTTTTCTGGTGGGCTACTGGAAAAATGCATAGTTCCATTATCATCCACCCACTTATAGATCTCTGCTGTTGCCGCATGGGAAAGCCCTGCCAGCAAGACGAGCATTAGCAGACGAAGCATCACTGTCATAACTCAGTACTACCTGTTTTTAAAGGTGTAAGCATAATACCCTACAATGTTACTGGTAAACCATATATTGAAGACTCCATTGAAAATTACCGCCCAAATCCAGTGTAGACAGACTTTTGCTGGAAACATCATAGATATTCGTTACCACGGTCCAGGATGTCGCATATCCCGAGCTATTTCGAGCAGCTACATATTTGTAACTCAGCAAAACCTTTCCGCCACTGGCATCTATCGCTGAAGCCTCAATCCTGGAGTCGGGTAAGCTTGTAGTCATTATTTCAACCGGGGCAGTAGTCAGATCATACCGATAAAAAGATAACTGCAATGTGTTTTGATTATAAATATCCCAGTAAAGTGCATCATCCCCCTCGTAAAAACGATACACCTCATTCGCTTTATCACTAACAGAAATCGTCAGTAAAGATGAATCAATAGTGCCATTTGCCAGATTATGCCGGCGGACAAGATACCGATCGTTGGAATAAACATCATCTTTTACCGAAATCAGATTCCCATTCACCCCATAATACCTGCCTGAGTTATTGCTATCCCCAACAGTTAACAAGGTGCTGGCCTGACCACAGGAAGCTGAACGAGTCATCAGGTTACCACTCGAATCGACATAATACATGGCATCTCCAATAACTGTGAACTGTATGGATATAGAGGAAGTACCGGACAGGTACAGGTTACAGGTATTCCCGATCAATACACCGCTTAAGGCATCCACCTTTTCAACATCTATTATCGAGTAAGAACCACTATAATTAGGGCACACTTCGATATTAAATAGTGACTGCCCTACAGTGAAAGGTTTTTGCGTCCCTGCACTCTCACAGGAATAGTTATTAGTGGCATTATAGGTGCTATCCAGTCGCTCCAATGCGGGTATTTCAGGAACATAGCGATAGATATAGCCACTCCCAGATTCCAGCGTAATCGACTGGCCTGCGATATTCACTACATCACTGGAGTTACTCGAAATGGGTAAAAACACCCCCTGATCGTTGGTGGAAACACTGACTAATGAGTCTGTTGAACCACCCGCAGTGTTATTGGATGAATTACCGCTGGTATTTGTAGAGCCTGTAGCAGGGTCGTCAGAACCCCCTCCCCCACAGGAAAGCAAAAGGCTGGCAGCAAGGCCGAGCGCCAAGCAGTAAAGTCTTTTCCGATATAGCATAATCCCTCACCTCCATATCCAGATAGCAAAATCAGGCCAAAGTATGAAACCTTAACCGGAGTATAGTAGCGGATATGTAACAGGGTTTATTTATATATCTCCCCCTGTTCAACTTTAGACCGAACAGGGGTTTATCGAATAACAGACCTGGATCAGGGCTTTATACGGTACTCAGCAGAACGCGCATGCGCAGTGAGTCCTTCACCATGCGCCATGACCGATGCGACCTTACTCAGGGCAGAGGCTCCTTCAGCAGAACAACCAATCAGGCTAGAACGTTTCTGAAAGTCATACACACCCAGAGGGGATGAAAATCTTGCCGTACGTGAAGTTGGTAAGACATGATTTGGACCCGCACAATAATCACCCAGTGCTTCAGCCGTGTAACGGCCCATAAAGATTGCGCCCGCATGTTTAATAGAGCGGGCAACTTCTCTGGCATTCTCTACCGATAATTCAAGATGTTCTGGCGCGATATAATTGGCGACCTGCACGGCTTCATCCATATCCCGCACATGGATCAAGGCACCACGTGTTGTCATGGAGGTATGGATAATGGCCTTGCGAGGCATTTCCTGAATAAGCTTATCGATACTCTGCTTAACCTGCTGTAGAAAATCAGCGTCAGGGGAAACCAGGATAGATTGAGCATCTTCGTCATGCTCCGCCTGTGAAAACAGATCCATCGCGATCCAGTCTGGATCGGTTTTACCATCACATACCACGAGAATCTCTGAAGGCCCGGCGATCATATCGATCCCTACCGTACCAAACACCATACGCTTGGCAGTTGCCACATAGATATTGCCCGGCCCTACAATCTTGTCGACCTGAGGCACTGTCTCAGTACCATAAGCCAGTGCGGCGACAGCCTGTGCCCCACCAATGGTAAAAACCCGGTCTACATTGGATAGATGCGCGGCGGCCAGCACCAGATCATTCACCACACCATTGGGTGTAGGCACCACCATGATAAGTTCTTTTACCCCAGCCACCTTGGCCGGAATTGCATTCATCAACACCGACGAAGGATAGGCAGCCTTGCCACCCGGCACGTAAAGCCCGGCTTTATCCAGAGCAGTCACCTGTTGACCAAGAATCGTACCGTCATCTTCGGTGTACTCCCAGGAGTCCATTTTCTGTCTTTCTGCATAGCTACGAATACGATCTGCTGATAATTCAAGCGCCTGTTTCTGCTCACTGGACAGACTGTCAAACGCCTGTTTCAGGGTTTCAAGCGGCATTTCTAGCTCAGACATGCTGTCCACTTTCAGCCCATCAAAACGAGCCGTCAAATCCAGCACAGCAGCATCGCCCTGATGACGAACACTGGACAGAATCTCGATCACAGTACTCATAACCTGCTCATCGGAAGCCGTATCCCAGGCCAGCAATTGTTCCAGTTGCTGCCAGAAATCTTCGCTCTGGCTGCTGAGTTGTTTGGTTTCAATATTCATCATAATCTCTCAAGCATTAACAGGATGGCTCTTCCACCGCTGCTTCTATTTTTTCTACAACCTGCTTGATCGCCCGGTTCTTCATTTTTAATGAAGCCCGGTTAATGATCAGGCGCGAACTGATATCCATAATAAATTCCAGAGGCACCAGGCCGTTAGCCTTTAATGTATTGCCGGTATCAACCAGATCAACAATCATATCGGCCAGGCCCACGATAGGCGCCAGCTCCATTGAGCCGTACAACTTGATCAACTCAACCTGACGCCCAAGTTTAAGAAAATAATCTCTTGTAATGCCGGTATACTTAGTGGCTACCTTCAAGCGCCCGGGCGGTAATTCGCGCTCAGCATAGCCAGCGGTCATAAGCTTACAGGGTGCGATGTGCAAATCGATACGCTCATACAGGCCTTCACCACCATGCTCCAGCAATACATCCTTGCCTGCGATACCAATATCTGCCGCACCATATTGAACATAGGTTGGCACATCAGCAGATCTTATCAATACCAGATTAATATTATCGTGGTTAGTTTTGAATATTAATTTGCGGCTTTTTTCCATATCCACTTCAGGGGTAATGCCCGCACGTTCCAGTAACGGCAACGTTTCTTTCAGGATACGGCCCTTGGCCAGAGCGATGGTAATTAAATCGGTCATAAGACTTTAAATATCATTGGATTTAAGGGTTTTTAGGAAAATAAATTAAAACCTAATTAGTGGTTCTACGAATTCTCGCACCCAGACAGGATAGCTTTTCTTCTATATGATCATAGCCGCGATCTATGTGATAGATTCGTTCCACTACTGTTTCACCGGTAGCTACCAACCCGGCCAGAATAAGGCTGGCTGATGCACGTAAATCAGTGGCCATAACAGGAGCACCATTTAGATTATCCACGCCGGTTATGATTGCAGTATTACCTTCCAGGTGTATATTCGCGCCCATGCGCACCATCTCCTGAATATGCATGAAGCGATTTTCGAACACGGTTTCTGTAACTGACCCTGTTCCATGTGCAACAGCATTCAATGCACAAAACTGAGCCTGCATATCGGTCGGAAATGCGGGATAAGGTGCAGTTCGGATATTCACAGCTTTGGGTTTACGCCCCTCCATATCTAGCTCAATCCAGTCGTCTCCGGTGTCGATAATAGCCCCGGCCTCCTGCAACTTAACCAGAACTGCTTCAAGTAGTTTCGGATCGGTATCTTTCACCAGTACCTTACCACCCGTTATCGCCGCTGCCACCAGATAGGTTCCGGTTTCGATACGGTCTGGCAATACCCGGTAATCACATCCCTTGAGATTCTCAACACCATGAATGGTAATAGTATCAGTGCCAGCACCACTGATGTTTCCACCCATAGCATTGATAAAATCAGCCAAATCAGTGACTTCCGGTTCGCGCGCTGCATTTTCTATCACACTGACACCATCAGCCAAAGCAGCTGCCATCATCAGGTTTTCAGTACCGGTTACAGACACCTGATCCATTACTATGCGAGCACCCTTTAATCGGTCAGCGCTGGCACGGATATAACCTTCTTCCACCTTAATATCGGCACCCATGGCTTCAAGTCCCATCAAATGCAGATTTACCGGTCGAGCACCAATGGCACAACCGCCGGGCAAACTAACTTCAGCAGATCCATAACGCGCAAGCAAAGGACCTAACACCAGTATCGACGCGCGCATGGTTTTTACCAGTTCGTAAGGGGCAAAGGTATTCTTGATATGGCTGGGATCAACCTCTATGCTCATCTTTTCGCCGATGGTGATCTGCACTCCCATTCTGCCCAGCAACTCCATCGTGGTCGTCACATCGTGCAGATGTGGTACATTTCTAACAACTACGGGGCCATCAGCAAGCAGGGTTCCAGCAAGTATTGGTAGCACAGCATTTTTGGAGCCAGACGCACGGATCGTTCCACACATCGGCACACCGCCATTTATTATCAATTTATTCATTTATGATCAGGGGCCCCTAACAGCCTTCACCCAGAAAACGGGGGATTGTATCAGAACAGGGCTTCAGATAGTGAATCGAAGCATTATATGGATAACTCTATTACTTATTTTCGCTAAGTATTGACTCAACCTGGCTCAATCTTGCGATGGTCAGTAGTGTCTCAGGTAAATGGATGAATGAAACAGTCTTATTACTTTTCTGCACATGTTTTTTAAGCTCTATCAGTAGTGCAACCGCCGTACTATCAACCCTGGATACTGCGGCAAAATCAATGACCCAGTCTGACAGGCTTTTACCCTTGCGAGTCAGTTGCTCCAGCGCCTGCATCACGGTGCCACATATCAGCTCACCCTTAATCTGTACAAGCCGATTACCTTCATCGAATTCAACTTCAACACCCATCTATTGTTTTCTCGCTAGTAGTGACTCAGGAATTTTCCTGTTTATTACGATCCTGCAGTGATTTGATCAAGCCATCCACACCCGCTTCCTTTATTTTGCGTGAAAAGGTCGAGCGATAATTACTCACCAGACTAATGCCATCGACGCTGATATCGTATACCTTCCAGCCACTATCTTTCTTATAAACCTCGTAGTTCAGAGGAATGGGGAAACCACCTTTTTGCTCGATTTCGGTTCTAATCGAAACATCGCCTTTCTCCAGACTACCACGCATAGGCAGATACTTGATCACCTGATCGTTATATTCCAGCAACGCTTTACCATAAGTTCTAACCAGCAACTGACGAAATTCATTAACCAGCTTCGGCTTCTGCTGCTTACTGACCTTAGTTCTATAACGACCAAGAGCCAGATTGGTCATGCGATCAAAATCAAAATGCGGCAACACCTTCTCATCTACCATGGCATAGAGCCTGGCTGGATCCTGCTTGAATTCCTGTGAGCGTGACTTGATGATTTCCAGTACTTCATCAGCCGTTATTTTGATCAATTTCTCTGGGGCAGAATCTCCCGCCATCACCGGCTGTTGAAAAAATCCGGCAATAAGTACGAATACACTTAGTTTTAATAAAAGGCTTTTCATTGATATACCCCACTCACACTTTTCAATTTGGAGACATGATTATTGTAATCATTCACAATCTTTACATATTCGGCATACGCCAGCACATAGGCCTGCATGGCGGTAAGAATCTTCTCGGCTTCTTCCAGCCCTGCCTCAAAATCGGTGTAACTGGCAATCATCCAGCGCCTTGCCGACTTCGCACTTT